>BJGS01000048.1 GCA_014190615.1 Methylophilaceae bacterium | reverse complement strand
AGTAGCGATGGTGTTCGGTCAGATGAATGAGCCACCAGGTAACCGTTTACGCGTAGCACTTTCAGGTTTAACGATGGCTGAAAAATTCCGCGACGAAGGTCGTGATGTTCTTTTCTTCGTAGATAATATTTATCGATACACACTCGCAGGTACTGAAGTATCAGCGCTTCTAGGACGTATGCCTTCAGCGGTGGGTTATCAACCAACACTCGCTGACGAAATGGGTCGCTTACAAGAACGTATTACCTCAACAAAAACAGGTTCGATTACATCGATTCAAGCAGTTTATGTGCCAGCCGATGACTTGACTGATCCATCACCTGCAACAACATTCCAACATTTGGATTCAACTGTTGTGTTATCGCGTGATATTGCTTCACTTGGTATTTATCCAGCGGTAGATCCATTAGACTCGACATCACGTCAACTTGATCCACAAGTGGTGGGTGAAGAACATTATCAAGTCGCGCGATCTGTGCAATCGACATTACAGCGTTATAAAGAACTTCGCGATATTATTGCGATTCTCGGTATGGACGAATTATCTCCAGAAGATAAATTAGCAGTAAGCCGTGCACGTAAAATTCAACGTTTCTTATCACAACCTTTCCACGTCGCTGAAGTGTTTACAGGCGCTCCTGGTAAATATGTGACATTAAAAGATACGATTAAAGGCTTTAAAGCTATTGTCAATGGTGAATACGACAACTTACCAGAGCAAGCGTTTTACATGGTAGGTAGCATTGAAGAAGCCGTAGCAAAAGCAAAAACATTATCTTAATAATTAGGTAAAAAAAGACATGGTTGCAACAGTTCATATTGATGTAGTGAGTGCTGAAGAATCTATTTTTTCAGGAGAAGCTGAGTTTATTGCAGCACCTGCTCAAATGGGTGAGGTAGGTATTTATCCTCGCCATGCACCGATGATTACGTCAGTTAAGCCTGGTGCGCTTCGCATTAAATTAGCAGATAAAAATGAAGAACAACTCATTTATATTTCAGGCGGTATTTTAGAAGTGCAACCAGGTGTTGTGACTGTGTTAGCAGACACCGCAATTCGTGGCCACGATCTTGATGAAGCAAAAGCCAACGCAGCTAAAAAAGCTGCCGAAGAAGCGATGAAAAATCGATCATCTGATGTAGATTACGCTAAAGCACAGGCTGAATTAGCTGAAGCGATTGCGCAAATTCAAGCCATTCAAAGATTACGTCAAAAACACTAAGTTATAAAACTTACAGAATTATGAAAAGCAGCTTTTAAGCTGCTTTTTTTATGTCATGTGACGACAAATAAACGATAAAATAGCGAAGATGTCTTTATCTATTGTGATTTTAGCTGCAGGCAAAGGGACGCGAATGCGTTCAGATTTACCCAAAGTCTTGCAACCACTCGCTCATAAACCGCTTTTAGGTTATGTCATTGATGCTTCCATGTCATTTAATCCAACACAACTTGCAGTAGTCATAGGGTATGGCGGCGATCTCGTTAAAAAAACATTTTCATCACAAAACATTCAATGGATTGAGCAAAAAGAACAATTAGGTACAGGCCATGCGGTTTTGCAAGCGGCCCCTTTTATTGAAGATGAAGGCAGCACTTTGATTCTTTATGGCGATGTGCCTTTGATTGATCAAAAAAAGATTCAATCTTTAATAAAAAAAGGCCAAAAGAACCTCGCTGTTTTAACTTACTCAAAAGAAGAGCCCACAGGTTATGGAAGGATTGTAAGAGAGAGCGGCAAGATCAAAAAAATTGTAGAAGAAAAAGATTGTGATCAAACACAAAAGCATATTAAAGAAATTAATACTGGCATCATGTGTGCTCCTAATCATCTTCTAAAAAGTTGGCTCAAACGACTTAACAATCAGAATAGCCAAAAAGAATATTATTTAACGGATATTGTAGGCCTATCCATCCAAGATAACATTGAAGTATTAAGTGAATCTGCGGATAATGAAGTATCGATTACCGGGATTAATACGAAATCTGAATTAGCAATCATGGAAAGAAACTATCAGCTTATGACAGCAAAACAATTGATGGAACAAGGTGTCACGATTATAGATCCGAGTCGAATTGATATCCGCGGCGAAGTCACCGCCGGTCAAGATGTCACGATTGATGTAGGTTGTATTTTTGAAGGTAAAGTCGTCTTAGGCAGTCATGTGAAAGTAGCAGCGTATTCACTTATTAAAGACAGCGTCATAGGTGACCATTCTATGATTGAACCTTATTCGCACATCGTTGAAAGCCAAATAGGCACACATTGTAGGATTGGACCCTTTGCAAGACTAAGACCTGGAACCCAACTTCAAAATCATGTGCACATTGGTAATTTTGTAGAAATTAAAAATAGTGAAGTGAACGACCATACAAACATTAATCACTTAAGTTATGTGGGTGATAGTCTTGTCGGTAAATCAGTCAATATAGGTGCAGGCACTATTACATGTAATTATGATGGGGCGAATAAACATCCTACCACAATTGAAGACGATGTTTTTATAGGGTCGAATACAGCATTAGTAGCACCCGTTAAGATTGGCAAGGGGGCAACGATTGCAGCAGGATCGACAATTACGAAAGATGCTCCACCAGGAGATCTCACCGTGTCACGCGGGAAACAAACCAGCATTTCTGGCTGGAAAAAACCTACAAAGAAATAAAGAGAAAAACATATGTGCGGCATTGTAGGTGCAATTTCAAATCAAAATATTGTTCCCAATTTAATTGAAGGATTAAGTCGTCTCGAATATCGTGGTTATGATTCGTCAGGGATTGCAGTTTTAAGAAATGGGATTGAGCGTGTTCGATCTGTGGGCCGTGTCGCTGAGATTGAATCAATAATTAAAGATCAGAAATTGGAAGGATTTTTAGGTATCGGCCACACGCGATGGGCGACACATGGAGGCGTGACTGAACTTAATGCGCACCCTCATGTGTCTGAAGGCGAGATTGCAGTGGTTCACAATGGAATCATTGAAAATTATGAAGAAGAACGTGAGCGTCTTAAAAAATTAGGTTATCACTTTGAATCACAAACAGATACAGAAGTCATCGCGCATCTCATTCATTATTTTATTAAACATAAAAATAAATCGCTTTTAGAAGCAACCCAAATGTTGGGTGAAGAATTAAGAGGCGCATTTGCTATTGCAGTGATTTCTCTCAACAATCCAGATGAAATGGTTTGTGCACGTCTAGGCTGCCCACTTATCATCGGATTAGGAGACACACAAAATTTTATTGCATCTGATATTTCAGCACTTTTAGCCATTACAAAAAAAGTCATCTATCTTGAAGATGGTGATGTCGTGCAAGTCAAAAAAGACGGCATTCAAATTTTTGATAAAGATAAAAAAGCGATTACACGTAAAACGCATATCAGTGAGGTGACTTTATCTTCTATGGAGTTAGGTCCCTATGAACACTTCATGCAAAAAGAAATTTATGAACAGCCTCGCGCTTTGACAGATACGATTGAAGCCATCATTGATGAAGGTCATTTTGATGTCAGTCTTTTTGGAAAAAATGCTAAAGAAGTCTTTTCTAAAATGGACAGTATTTTAATTTTGGCAGCAGGAACAAGTTATTACGCAGGCATGACAGCGAAATATTGGCTAGAAAGTATTGCAAAAATATCAACCACGGTTGAAATCTCCAGTGAATATCGTTACCGAGATTCAGTATCTAATCCGAATCAATTGATTCTCACCATTTCTCAGTCTGGCGAAACCTTAGATACGATGGAAGCTTTAAAGCATGCTCAGTCTCTAGGGCAAGATTTAAGTTTAGCAATTTGTAATGTGCAAGAAAGTGCCATTGCGCGTGCATCAAAACTTGTTTTATATACAAGAGCGGGTGCTGAAATTGGTGTGGCATCGACAAAAGCTTTTACAACGCAACTAGTGTCCCTATTTAGCTTAGCTGTGACTATTGCAAGCTTTAAGAAACTGATCAATAAAGCTGAAGAAAAAAGCTTCTTAGAAAATTTAAGACAATTGCCCGGTAGCATTCAACAAGCACTTAATTTAGAACCCCAAATTAAAGAGTGGGCGAAATTATTTGCGGACAAACATCATGCATTATTTTTAGGCCGAGGTATTCATTACCCTATTGCAATGGAAGGCGCATTAAAATTAAAAGAAATTTCTTATATTCACGCGGAAGCTTATCCTGCAGGCGAACTAAAACATGGGCCGTTAGCATTGGTCGATAATGATATGCCGGTCGTAGTCATTGCACCGAATGACAATTTACTTGAAAAAGTAAAATCAAATATGCAAGAAGTCAAAGCGCGCGGTGGTGAAATTTTTGTATTTGCAGATGCGGATAGCCATTTTATGGAAAGTCCCGGTGTTCGTGTGATAAGAACGCCAAGACATACGGGTGTTTTATCTCCAATTATTCACTCCATCCCAGTTCAATTATTGGCTTATCATGTCTCCCTGATTAAAGGCACAGATGTAGATAAACCGCGGAATTTAGCAAAGTCGGTCACGGTTGAGTAATAAACCGTTTAAAATATCGCATATAAAAAACTTCAAAAATATTATTCATGGCTCAATTCATTAAACCTAAATATTTATCCATTGTAGTCCCTGTTAGAAACGAGGAAGACAATGTTGCTGATTTAATTTTTGAGATTCGAAAGTCTCTCAAAAATCTAATTAACTACGAAATTATTTATGTGGATGATGGAAGTACGGATCACACCCATAAGAATTTAATTGCTCTACAACAAACATATAAAGAGCTTCGAGTGATTCGACATCAAAAAAGTTGTGGTCAAAGTACTGCAGTGAGAACAGGTGTGAAACATGCGAAATATGATTGGATTGCAACACTCGATGGTGACGGGCAAAATAATCCAGCAGACATTCCACAATTATTGAATGCTTTAAAAGAAGGTATTGAATTAGTGGGTGGCAATCGTCGTCATAGTAGGCGCGATACTTGGATTAAAAGAGTTTCATCGGTGATCGCAAATGGCGTTCGAGCATGGATGCTGGAAGATAACACCCCTGATACAGGATGCGGATTAAAGCTTTTTTCAAGAGAGGCTTTTTTAGATTTACCTTATTTCGTTCACATGCACCGTTTCCTGCCAGCACTCATTAAACGTCGAGGTGGCCAGATTGTTTCAATTCCTGTGAGTCATCGACCTCGCTCACATGGACAATCAAATTACGGCACCATTGATCGTTTATTAGTCGGCATTGTCGATTTATTTGGTGTGGCATGGTTACAACGCAGATCTAAATTACCTCAAATCAATAAGGATTAGTATGAATCAAGGTTTTAGTTATTTCTTTTGGCATATTGCAGAAGCTGCACAAAATTATTTTGATGCGATGTCTGGCCAGGATTTTACATGGCTTCTTGTGGGCTTATTAGGACAAGTTCTCTTTATGATGCGCTTTATTGTGCAATGGATTCATAGTGAGCGACATCAAAAAAGTCTTATCCCAATTAGTTTTTGGTATTTTAGTTTACTAGGCAGCGTGATCGTTCTAGCATATGGCTTTCATAAAACTGAACTTGTGATTATCGTAGGGCAACTTCCTGGCACTCTTGTTTATATTAGAAACTTGATGCTCATTAAAAAATCAAAAAGGTAATTTGAAAGTTTTCGTAAAGGGGATAAGATGTTAATTAGAAGTTCACTTATATTAAAAAAGGACCTTAGCTTAAATGGAAACTAAAACAATTGTGCAGTATGTAGTAGCGGGCGTTATCGTTGCAGGCTCATTATTTGTAGCTTACAACGCACAAGATAAAATTACTGATCAAGCAAGTGAAATTAAAGTTTTACAAAATCAAGTCGCAGCATTAAATGATAAAGTTGCCGAGAACGAAGAATTAATCAATAAGAATAAAACACTTGAGACAGAAGTGAAAAATCTAGAAGCTAAATTGACGACAAAGACAAAGGCACCTGCGGCAACTAAAGCTCCAGCTAAATCTAAAGTTGCGAAAGCTAAAAAGGCTCACAAAGCCTCAAAGAAAAGATAACTTAGTAGTAGTTCTTATACCAATCTACAAATCGCTTAACACCTTCTTTAATGGAGGTGTTAGGTTTGAAGTTAACCCACTGATTTAATTCCGTAGTATCTGCTGAGGTAATTTTAACGTCGCCTGCTTGCATATCCATCATTTTTGTAATCGCTTTTTTATCTAATACATCCTCAATCGTTTCAATGAAATGCATTAATGGCACTGGCTGACTGTTACCAATATTAAAAATACGATAAGGTGCATGGCTTGTGGCAGGATCAGGTTGTTTCGCATCAAAATTGATATTTGGTGTGGCAGTTTTAAATAGTGTTTCATTCACAGAAGCAATGACGTTATCAATATAGGTAAAGTCACGCATCATATCGCCATGATTAAATACTTGAATAGGCTCATTAGCTAAGATAGCTTTCGTGAATAACATAGGTGACATATCAGGCCTTCCCCATGGACCATACACCGTAAAAAAACGTAAACCTGTTGTAGGGATTTGATAAAGATCGCTATAAGTATGAGCCATGAGCTCATTCGCTTTTTTAGTGGCTGCATAAAGGCTGACTGGATGATCGACATTGTGATGTTCGCTGAAAGGTACTTTCTCGTTTCTACCATAAACACTCGAGCTACTTGCAAATACGAGATGTTCAGTTTTAATTGCGCGACAGCCTTCTAATATATTAAGGAACCCCTGAATATTAGAATCAATATAGACATAAGGATTTTCAATGGAATAGCGCACACCTGCTTGCGCTGCAAGATGAAGTACGCGTTGTGGTGTTTCTTTTTTAAAAAGCTCAAGGACGTCTTTTTGGTCTTTAATATCAAGCTTCAGAAAACGAAAATGCTTGTAACTTTCTAATACTTTAAGTCGATCTTTTTTTAAAGTGACATCGTAATAATCATTCAGATTATCGATACCAATAATTTCATGACCATCATCAAGCAATTTTTTGGCGCTATGCATGCCAATAAAACCGGCTACACCTGTCACCAAGATTTTCATTTAACGTCCAATAGGATAGTAGTTAAATCCAAGTGCGCGAACGGCTTTTGGATCATAAAGATTTCGACCATCAAAAATCATGGGGGATTTGAGCGAAGATTTAATTAAAGTAAAATCTGGACTTCTAAATTCTGTCCATTCTGTGACGATGATGAGCGCATCTGCATTTTTAAGTGCCTCATCTTGTGTATCAGCAAAAGATAAATATTTTTCATTCTTAAAAATACGCTTTCCTTCGTCCATTGCTACAGGATCGTAAGCTGTGATAGTGGCTCCTGCTTTGATCAATTCATCAATCAGTACACGACTTGAAGCTTCTCGCATATCATCAGTGTTCGGTTTAAAAGCTAAGCCCCATAATGCAAAATGTTTGCCTTTTAAATTGTCACCAAATTGTTTTTTAATTTTTTTAGGCAGTACATATTTTTGAAGATCATTGACTTCTTCAACGGCTTTAAGTAATTTCAAATCAAAACCAGCAACATCTTTAGCAGTTTTAATTAAAGCTTTCACATCTTTTGGAAAACATGAGCCACCGTAACCACAACCCGGATATAAAAAGTGATAACCAATACGTGGGTCCGATCCAATACCTTGTCTCACCATTTCAATATCAGCACCCAAAATTTCGGCAAGGTTAGCTAATTCATTCATAAAGCTAATGCGTGTAGCAAGCATTGCATTCGCCGCATATTTAATAAGTTCAGCACTTCTTAAGTCAGTAATCACAATACGATCATGATTTCTTTGGAAGGGGGCATAGATTTGTTTCATGACTTCAACGGCTTTTGGGTCTTCAGTCCCAATAATAATTCGATCAGGACGCATGAAATCTTCTACAGCAGCGCCTTCTTTTAAGAATTCTGGGTTAGAAACGACACTGTAATGAATATCGATATTTCTTTTCTTTAATTCTTCAGCTATAGCTGCTTTAACTTTATCTCCTGTGCCAATGGGCACTGTTGATTTATCGACAATGACTTTTTCATTTGTCATAAAGCGACCAATATTGCG
>BJGS01000047.1 GCA_014190615.1 Methylophilaceae bacterium | reverse complement strand
CCCAGCTAAATTCTTTATACAGTTTTTTAATAATCATGGCATGTTAAACATTAACGATAGGCCTCAATGGCTGACCATTTCCGGAGGCTCTATGAATTATGTAGATAAATTAACAAAGCCTTTTAAGCAAAAAATTAAACTCAATCAAAGAATAAAGTTTGTGGAAAGAAAAAAAGATCATATTGCTATTCAATTGAATGATCGACTAGAAAGATTTGACTGGGTATTCTTTGCTTGCCATAGCGATGAAGCTTTAAAATTAATAAAGACCCCAAGCGTAAATGAAAAAAATATTCTAAAAGCGATTCCATATACAAATAATGAAGTGATCTTACATTATGATGAAAGCTTCATGCCAAGAAGAAAGCTTGCTTGGGCGGCTTGGAATTATCATATTAATAGTAATCCTACTTCGCCGGCATCTCTTACATACAATATGAATATATTGCAGAATTTAAAAACTAATATGCCTATTTTAGTCACTTTAAATCCGCAAAATAAAATCGATAAGAAAAAAATAATCAAAACGCTTTCATATACGCATCCACAATATAGCTTACGAAGTATTGAAGCCCAATCAAATCACCATTTAATTTCTGGCATAAACCGTACTTCTTATGCTGGAGCTTATTGGGGGAATGGATTCCATGAAGATGGTGTTAAAAGTGCACTTGATGCCATCCAACAATTTAATCAAGCGCATGGATTTCACTGATGCATGCGATTTACGAAGGCACTCTAAAACATACGCGGACAAGCCCTAAAAAGCACGCATTCCAATATCGAGTACGTATGCTATATCTTGATCTTGATGATTTAGAGGGTGTGTTTTCACATAAATTATTTTGGAGTTATAACCACTTTAATTTAGGTTGTTTTTTGCGATCAGATTACTTTGGAAATCAAAAAAATAGTTTAAAGAAATCTATACAAGATGAAATTAAAAGAAAGCTTCACTTTAATCATCTTGGCAAAATATTTGTTCTAACAAGCGCACGATACTTTGGTTATTGTTTTAACCCTGTAACTTTTTATTACTGTTTTAATAAAAACGATAAATTAGAAGTAATTGTGTCTCATATTACTAATACGCCTTGGAATGAAAATCATGCCTATGTGCATGACTGCAGAGCTATAGATAAACCTTTGAAATATTTTGAATTTCAAAAGGACTTTCATGTATCACCCTTTATGCCCATGGATATTTTGTATCAATGGACATTTAACGAGCCTGGAAAAGAGATTATTGTGTCTATGAGTAATATGCACAAAACACAGCGCATGTTTAATGCCTCAATGAGACTCGATAGGAGAGTTTTAAATACCCAATCGCTTAATCGTTTGCTTTTTAGATTTCCCCCTGAAACTTTTAAAACAATTTTAGCTATTTATTGGAATGCTTTATGTTTAACAGTGAAACGCATCCCTTTTTTTTCGCACCCTTAGAATTTATTTAAACCTTATGAAAAATCTTTTACATCAACTTGCTAGGGCGCTTGTTTTTAATCAGTTAAAAAAAATAAAAACAGGCCAAATTACAATCATCGAGGGAAGAAAAAAGTTTTCTTTTGGAAAAAAGGACAAATTAAATGTCACCGTGACTGTGCATGATCCCAGATTCTTTGGAGCTCTGGCATTTGGCGGATCAATTGGGGTTAGTGAAGCATTTATGCAAAAATTTTGGTCTGTTAGCGATTTAACAAAATTAATTCGTATCATGGCGATCAATCAAAATACCATGGACCAACTAGAGGGTTTATTTGATATGTTTCTAAAGCCCATTCTCAAATGCCTCCACTATTTAAATCAAAACTCAGTGAAGGGAAGCGAGATCAATATTTCTAAGCATTACGATCTTGGTAATGACTTTTTTTCGTTATTTTTAGATTCGACCATGATGTATTCATCCGCAGTGTTCAAAAATCCACATGATTCGCTCTATCAAGGATCGATTCATAAATTAGAAACCATATGTCAGGGGCTGGAGCTTACTTCTCAAGATCATATTATTGAAATTGGTTCGGGATGGGGTGGGTTTGCGATTTATGCGGCTAAGCATTATGGATGTAAAGTCACCACAACAACCATCTCAAAAGAACAATATAAATATGTAAGCCAAAAAATTAAGGATTTAAAGTTATCGCACAAGATTACCGTCTTATTTTCTGACTATCGTCATTTAAAAGGTCAGTATGACAAATTAGTATCCATTGAGATGCTGGAAGCTGTGGGCTATCAGTATTACGAAACTTATTTTAAAGTGTGCGCCAGTTTATTAAAGCCCCGGGGTCTCGCTGTCATTCAAACGATAACCATTACTGACCAACGTTACGAGAAAGCCAAGCGCTCAGTCGACTTTATCCAAAGATATATTTTTCCTGGTAGCTGTATTCCTTCCATTACTGCATTGCAAAACAGCATGACTCAGTCCTCAGATCTTAAAATTTATAGCATTCATGATATTGGGACCCACTATGCAAGAACCCTTGCGTTATGGCGCGAACGGTTATTTAAAAACTTGAAAGATATCAAAGCCTTAGGGTTTGATGATGCATTCATTCGTATGTGGCACTTTTACTTTTCTTATTGTGAAGGCGGCTTTGAAGAAAAAGTGATTAGTGATATTCATCTTAAATTAGTGAAGCCTGGATATCGAACAAAATACTAGTAGATGGCTTCTTGAGCTTTTATCAATAAAAGAGCATTATTAAGAATTATTTTTCAGAGCTTTAGGGTAGCAAAATTATGAAAAAACTTTTCTTCTTCATTTCAGTATGCTTATTTGGCGCTTTTGTAAGCTTTAGTGCTTTTGCCGAGACCCCAAATCTTCTAGAGGGCGTCGTAGATAAGTACTTTAGAGGTAAGGTGCTTACAAAAACAGATGACATTAAATTCGATGTGGCCAAGAGAGGCCTTGATGGCACTCAAGTCCCTTTTAAGTTTACAGTAAACAAAAAATATAAAAATATTTCAGTGGTCGTTGAAGGCAATCCGCATCAATTACCTGGCATCGGATCTCTCGCATTGACTATGCACCCTAAAATTGCACCCTTTACTTTTGAAACACATATTCGTATGGAGCAAGATAGTTATGTGGATGTGATTGCAGAAGATGAAAATGGTAAATTTTTCTACAATCAAGTCGCAATACGATCAGCAGGCGGCTGTTCTGCGGGGGTTATTTATGACGCCCAAGCGGTGCTTAAAGAAATTGGGTCTATGAAAGTGTTGCATACAGATAATAGAGCTTCTATATCTATCAGACACCCTCAACATAATGGATACCAAGCTAATTTAAGTAATCCCACAGGACTTTTTATCTTGCAAGAGTGGCATTTGAGTTCAGTAAGTGTCATAGATAATGAAAAAGAAATTTGGAGTGCTGAATTTGGCGGAGGCAGTACCTCTGAAAATCCATTATTTATTTTTGATACACAAAAGATTAAAGGTGATTTAAAAGTCATGGCACTTGATTCGCATGGCAAAAAATACTTTAATAAACCCTCGTTAATAAATTAAAGATTAATTTCCTAGTTGCATATAAAAAGCCACTTTTTTAAGTGGCTTTTTTATTTGGGGATAAAAACTTTTGACATGATTGAAAATCTTAGTTTATAATGATAATCATTCTCATTTAGAAAATTAAGAGGAAACATGAATAAATTATTATTAACATCTAGTTTGTTGATCTCAGGGCTTGTATTTGCGGCCGATCAAGAAGTGACATTAGTGATTGAAAATCACCAAATGAAGCCCAGCACGATTGAGATTCCTGCAGATAAAAAGATAAAGCTCATTATGGTAAATAAAGACAATTCGGCAGAAGAATTCGAGAGTTATGATTTAGCGCGTGAAAAGATTGTGCCGGCAAATTCAACGACTGATTTATATATAGGACCTTTAAAGCCAGGAGTTTATAAATTTCATGGTGAATTAAATCCAAAAACAGCGCATGGAGAAATAATTGTTAAATAAATTAAAGCTAATTACTATTCTGAGTATTTTTATTTCAGCTAAAACACTAGCTGGTCCAGCTGATTACTTATATTACCCAGTGGTTACTAAGGGCGAGCGTGAAATAGATTTTAAATTTGGAACCTCTAAAGATAAATCAGGCACACGAACTACCGTGAGTAAACTAGGGTATGGGTTTACACCAACGGACTATTGGTTCACTGAGATATATGCAAAACATGAAAAAGAGGGGTCAGATAAACAACCTCAGATTGAATGGGAGAATAAATTTCAATTTACTGAAACAGGTAAGTATCGATTCGAGGTAGGTATGATCCAAGAGCTAGAATTACCCGTTGAGAAAAATCAGCCTTATCAATTAAAACTTGGTCCACTATTTCAAACCTCGATTGATGCGTTTCAATTTAATGGTAATTTATTATTTAAACGAAAATTTGGCCCAGCTTCGAATAATGCAGTTACAGAAATGGGATATCAATTTCAAACAAAATATCGTTATAGAAAAGAATTTGAATTTGGCATTCAGGGCTTTGGTGAAGTTGGAGAGTGGGATAATTGGAAACAAGGCAACCTTCAAAATCATCGATGGGGCCCAGCAGTTTTTGGAAAAATAGGCCTAGATAACCTAACCAAGATTAAATATAACGCCGCTATTCTCTATGGTGTAAGTGAATCTGCACCTAACCAAACATTTAGGATGCAATTAGAGTATGAATTCTAATCTATAAAATTTAAATATTCTTGATGGCTGATATAATTCAGCCATCAAGAAAAGCTAAATTTTAATGCCCAAAACAAATTATTCTAATATCATCGTCGTAGCTATTGCTACACTTCTTCTGGGCATTACGATTGCTGGTCGTCATTATATTCCGCCAGATGAGACACGTTATTTATCCGTTGCTTGGGATATGTGGCTTCATCATGATTTTTTAGTGCCTCATCTTAATCACTTGCCTTACAGCCATAAACCACCACTATTATTTTGGCTGATCAACTTAGGCTGGTTCATTTTTGGTGTAAATGATTGGTGGCCGAGACTCATTCCATTTTTATTTTCATTAGGCTCAATTTTTCTGGTTAAAAAAATCGCAGATAAATTATGGCCAAAAAATAATCAAGTTGGTCATTTAGCCTCCTTACTTCTTTTAGCCAATAGCGTCTGGGCTGTTTACTCTTCAGCGCTTATGTTTGACATGATGCTCACTTTCTTCACATGTCTTGGCATATTAGGCATAGTGACATCTTTAAAAGAAAAAAATCAAAATGGATTTATCTATATAGCCTTCGCTTTTGCAGGTGGACTTCTTGCAAAAGGCCCCACAATTCTTTTGCAACTTTTACCACTCGCAGTGACCGCACCTTGGTGGATAAAAGAAAAAACGATTGTATGGAAATTATGGTATCGCTCTTTCGCGCTATCATTTTTGGTAGGTGCCGCTATTCTCTTATGTTGGGCGATACCCGCAGGGATTTCAGGCGGCGCTCAATATCAACATGATATTTTCTGGGGACAGACTGCCAATCGCATGGTGAACTCGTTTGCGCATAACAGACCCCAATGGTGGTATTTAGAAATGGCACCCTTTTTAATATTCCCATGGTTTTTTGTGCCTTCATTCTGGAAATTAATTTTTCAAAAATCACCGAGACAAATGAGTGAGGGACTTAAGTTTTCTCTCGCCTGGTTCTTTCCGGTATTTATTGCATTTAGTTTGATTAGCGGTAAACAGGTGCACTATCTATTACCCATTTATCCTGCACTCGCTCTTATGATCGCGAGTGAGTTTGATCGCATCAAAAAAATAACTTGGTTTGATCATGCATTTATGGTGTTACCTTTAATAGCAGCTGGCGCTATCTTTTATTATCTTGCTAATTCAGGTCGAATGGATGATGCAGCACCATGGATAAACTCCTTGCCCATTGAAAATAGTTTTATATTGATTTTAGGAGGTCTTTTCATATTCATTTGGAAAACGAAGAATACACTCACTTTTTTATGGAAATTAGTGACGGCTAATATATTGCTTATATCCATACTCTTTTTAGGCGTGATTTATCAGACAGGCAATGCTTATGACTTAAGAGAAGTGAGTACAGCAATAAAATCAATTGAAGATAAAAATTTTCCGGTTGCTTATTTGGGGAATTATGCAGGCCAATTTGATTTTATTGGAAGACTAGATAATCCACCTCAGATGATCACGACTACTCAATTATTTAATTGGACAAAAGAACATCCAGAAGGGCGCGTTATCATTACTTTTGATGGGAAACCTGATTTTGCAAACATAAAATCTCAATACACTTCATGGTATCGAGGAAGTCATATCGCAATATTATCCTCTGATGAAGTCGATACCTTTTGTAAACCACAACCTAATCTTTGTCTCGAGCATTAGCTCGCCACAAATACCAGCTTGCAACAGTTCGATAGGGCTTCCATGCATCGCCTAATATCAATAAGTCTTTAGGTTTAGGTAGGCCATCTAAGTTTTTTAAAATTTGATAGCCCTTCTGAATACCAAGATCATGGATAGGTAAAACATCTAATCGTCCAAGATTAAAAATGAGTAACATTTGTGCTGTCCATTCACCTACACCCTTTATAGAGCTTAATCTTTCAATAATTTCATCATCATTTAAATACTTTATTTCCTTTTGGTCAGGAATAATTTTTTTTATTGAGGCTTCAGCAATGCGAAGAAGTGTTTCAGTTTTTGTTTGAGAAAATCCACTTTGTTTAATAAGCATTGGATCTATTTCTAGAAGCTCAAGCGCTTTTGGGAAATGACCATTAAATTGAGATAAGAATTTTTGAAAGATCGTTTTGGCGGCTTTTGCATGGAGTTGCTGGTATGCAATGGTCTTTAAAAGTGATTCATAAGGAGAGAGCGTAGATGATTTTTTTAAATGACAAGACCCTATTTTTTTAATTAAATTTTCCCAGTCTTGATCGAGACCAGATAAAAACTCTACAGATGATTTGAGACTTCTATCTGAGAGCGTCTGAATTACCAAGAAATTTTTTTACCATCATATGCAATAAATTGACCTGTATTTTTCATGGACAGTTTATCTATTTGACGTTTCATGCCATCCACACTCTCATCAGTTTCAATCAGTCCGTTAGGTCCGCCCATATCCGTTCTTACCCATCCCGGGTGAAGTGTAATCATTGCCAAATTGTATGATTTTAAATCAATCGATAAATTTTTCATGACCATATTTAAAGCAGTCTTACTTGATCGATAAAGATATTCGCCACCACCTGAGTTGTCATCAATACTCCCCATTTTGCTTGTAAGAGATGCCACTTTTTTTAATGTACCTTTTTTAAGATGCGGCAAAAAAGATATTGTCATTTTAAATGCAGCAAGTGTATTGATTTTGAAAGCGTCAAGCCATGCATCATAGTTAATATGCTCCATTGAGCTATCAGGATAAACGCCTGCATTATTAATGAGTATGTCGATGGGCTGCTTTAATATTTTTGCAAACTGATCAATTGATGAAAAATCTGCAACATCAAGCGCATGGATAGAAATATTTTCAAATGATGTTTGAAGTCGATGCAAAGCATCTTTCTTGTTTATTTTTCTTGAACAAGCGATGACTTGATAGTCATCCATCGCATATTGTTTGACGAATTCGAGACCTAGACCCCTATTTGCGCCAGTGATAAGAACCGTATATTTTGTGTTGGACATAATGAAGTTATTAAATGATAAAGGTTTATAATAAATCAAAATCTTTAGGATGTATCACTATGTTATTTAAGAAATATTGGGTTTTATTTCTACTACTTATGTCAGGCCTGGTCTATGCAGGTGAGTTTGGTAATTATTGCCTTTTAAGTTTATCTGAGGGGCACTTTCTTAAAACAGACTGCTCAGTGAATTCAACCCATCAAGGCAAAGTCTATTGTTTCGGTAGTGAAGTAAGTAAAGAAATCTTTTTAAAAACACCCGATGAATTCATTAAAAAAGCTGCAGTTTTTTACGAAAAAAACAAGGAGGTTGATCGTAAAAAAATATCTCAAGAAGATTTGTTAAAAGAAATCAAAAGCCCAGACTGCGATTTTTCAAATAAAGACTTAGGATACCTAGATATGAATGGCTTAGATTTAAGCCATTGTAAAATGCTGAATACGAGTGTATTCGGTGCTAATTTGATCGGCGCTAATTTGGCTAATAGTAATATGCAAAGAGCTTATTTAAATTTAGCGCGTCTTGAAAAAGCTAATTTTTCAGGTGCTAATTTATCTGAAGCAATCATCTTCCAGGCAATCTTTGGCGATACCAATTTTAAAGGCGCTAATTTAACCCGCGCGCGCGTCATCGGTAAC
>BJGS01000046.1 GCA_014190615.1 Methylophilaceae bacterium | reverse complement strand
CATTTTTAAATGAGTTTAAAGAATTAGGCGGCGAAGGCATTGAAGTCATTTCAGGTAGCCATACAACCGAGCAATCTTTAAAATTTGCTCGCATTGCAGAAGAGTTTGAGTTCTTGGCATCTGTAGGTTCTGACTATCATGGACCAGGGATTTCTTATAGGGAGATGGGGTCTTTACCAAAACTGCCTGAAACGTGTGTTCCGATATGGAAAAATTGGAATGAAGTCAATGCCTTACTAAACTAAATTTTTTCTTAAAAACACATATTTCTTGAATGAAAACAAGAATATTCAAATAGAATGACATTCTATATATGGAATTAACAGCTATACAAAAAGTTACCGTTTACGCGATTCCTATTATCTTTGCGATTACGGTTCATGAAGCAGCACACGGCTATGCTGCAAAGCATTTTGGCGATTTGACTGCTTACAATCAAAATAGAATTAGTCTTAACCCACTCAGGCATATTGATCCCATTGGTACTATTATCCTCCCAGCATTAACTGTGTTACTAGGGGGTGTTTTATTTGGGTGGGCCAAACCCGTACCTGTTAATTTTATGAATTTGCGTCATCCTAAAAAAGATATGCTTTGGGTAGCGGCGGCGGGGCCTTTTTCTAATTTAATCATGGCAATCTTCTGGGCAATTTTATTTGGCCGAAGTGCTTATTTTCCAGAATCCATGTCTATGTTTCTTCAACAAATGGGCATTGCCGGTATTAGTATCAATTTATCACTCATGGTATTAAATTTAATTCCACTACCTCCATTAGACGGGGGAAGAATTGCAGTGAGTTTGTTACCTAATCATTTGGCATACAAATACGCTCAAATTGAGCGATATGGTTTTTTAATTCTTATTATTTTATTGATGACTCACATTCTTGATTTAATTATTTTCCCACTTATTCAAATTAGCCAAAGTCTAATTCTATGGATATTTGCTTAGGAGTTAAGGTATAAGTTATGGCTATTGAACGCGTCATATCTGGCATGCGGCCCACAGGCAATCTTCATTTGGGTCACTACAATGGAGTCTTGAAAAATTGGATTAATCTACAACATGAATTCGAATGTTTATTCTTTGTAGCAGATTGGCACGCACTCACGACACATTATGATTCCCCTGAGATTATTGAAGAGAATGTTTGGGAGATGGTCGTGGATTGGCTAGCAGCTGGCGTTGACCCAGCGACAGCGACTATTTTTATTCAATCCAAAGTGCCTGAGCATGCTGAACTTCACACATTGCTTTCAATGATTACGCCTTTAGGATGGCTAGAAAGAGTGCCGACTTATAAAGATCAACAAGAAAAAATATCTTCTAAGGATTTATCTACCTATGGATTTCTGGGATATCCATTGTTACAAAGTGCAGATATTTTAATCTACAAGGCAACACAAGTGCCTGTAGGTGAAGATCAAATTCCTCATATTGAATTTACGCGTGAAATTGCGAGACGCTTTAATCACCTCTATGGAAAAGAAGCTGGCTTTGTTGAAAAGGCAGAAGAAGCCATAAAAAAATTAGGCTCTAAAAAAAGTGGTCTTTATATGGAAATGAAAACAGCCTACCAAGAAAATGGTGATGAAGAAGCTTTAGACTCGGCGCGTGTTTTAATTGAAGAGCATCAGGGGTTAAGTTTAGGTGACAAAGAAAGGTTATTGGGTTTTTTAGAAGGTGGCGGCAAAATGATTTTAGTTGAGCCCGAATATAAATTAGCTCCTGCATCAAAAATGATTGGGCTAGACGGCCAAAAAATGTCCAAATCCTATAACAATACAATCGCCTTAAGAGAGTCTCCTGAATCTGTTGAGAAGAAAATTAAAACAATGCCAACCGATCCAGCAAGGGTCAGAAGAAATGATCCGGGAAATCCGGACCACTGTCCTGTATGGCAATTACATCAAGTTTATTCAAACGCAGAAGTTAAAGCTTGGGTAGAAACAGGCTGCAAAGAAGCTAAAATAGGATGTATTGAATGTAAACAGCCAGTAATTGATGCTATCAATAAAGAACTTAAGCCTATTCAAGAAAGAGCATCACATTACATTGAAGATCCTGATTTGGTTAAAAATATCGTGGCCGAAGGCTGTGAAAAAGCAAGAAAATTAGCAAGAGAAACAATGAGAGAAGTCAGGGAAGCTATGGGGTTAAATTACTAATGAATCAAGAAGTTCAAACAGCAACGATTGGAAAAATTCATGGAGAGAATATTGAGGTATTACCTCAGGATCTTTACATTCCACCTGATGCGCTCGAAATTTATTTAGAGGCATTTGAAGGGCCACTTGATCTTCTTTTATACCTCATCAGAAAACATAACTTAGATATTCTTGATATCCCCATGGCTGACCTTACCATTCAGTACATGGAATATGTAGATAAGATGAAAGAGATTAAGCTTGAGCTCGCTGCAGATTACTTATTAATGTCAGCAGTATTAATTGAAATTAAATCAAGAATGTTACTTCCTAAGAAAATAGCTGAAGTAGATTCAGAACGAGATCCTCGCGCTGAACTAGTTAGAAAATTAATGGAGTATGAGCTCATTAAAATAGCCTCTGAGAAACTTACTCAGATGCCGCAAGTTGGCGTTGATTTATACGTTGCTAATGCTTATTTTGAAAAAATTACAGAAATTACTTATCCGGATGTATCGATTGATGAGATATTTGCAGCATGGAAGAATATTTTAAATCGCGCAAAACATTTTGAAGCGCATAAAGTTATGCGAAATGAACTCTCCGTTAGAGAGCATATGACGATTATTTTAAGAAAACTTCAAGAAGAAGAATTTATTGAATTTTCCTCATTGTTTAATGTGGCTGAAGATAGAATTCAAAAAATAGTTATATGCTTCTTAGCTATATTAGAATTAGCAAGAGAACGACTTATTAAAATTACACAGCAAGAAAGTTTTTCTCCTATTTATATTAAATTACAGATTAATTAAGCCATGACAGATTTAAATAACATATCAAAAATTAAACAGATTCTAGAAGTTGCATTATTAACAAGTGCGAACCCTTTATCTTTGGACGATTTGCAAAAATTATTCCCAGAAAAAATTGAGCGATCCACATTGAGAATGTTATTAGACGAACTCAAAACAGAATGGCAAGAGCGCACTATGGAGTTAGTGATTGTAGCTTCTGGCTATCGCTTTAAAGCAAAAGATGAATATTCAAGTTACCTCATGAAATTAAGTCCAGAAAAAGTTGCTAAATATAGTCGTGCCGTCATGGAAGTTCTAGCAATTGTGGCTTACAGGCAGCCAGTAACTCGTGGCGACATTGAGGAAATTCGAGGGGTAGCACTTAATCCTAATGCGATTAGACAACTTCAAGAAAGAGACTGGATTGATGTGATTGGTCAAAAAGATGTCCCTGGAAGGCCTTCCTTATATGCCACAACAAAACATTTTTTAAATGATTTTAATTTAAGATCTTTGTCTGAGCTTCCTGATATTGAGAGTTTCCTTCAAAACGAAATTCCTTTGAATGTCTAAACTTAAGTCTTAATGACTTAATTATTATATGCGTTCACAAAATCAAGAATCAATCAAAGAAAGCAAACCCACCAGCCCATCTAAAACTCAGCGCTTACATAAGCTTCTTGCTCAATCAGGCATTGGTTCAAGGCGAGAAATGGAAAAGTATATTGAAGCAGGCCGCGTATCTGTAAATGAAAGCCCAGCAACATTAGGCCAGTTAATTCTTGAGAACGATGTAATTAAAATTGATGGAAAAATTACCCATCTCTTTTTTGATTTAAAATTTCCTAAGATTCTCATTTATCACAAGCCTGAAGGTGAAATTGTTTCGGTGAGTGATCCCCAAAAAAGAACGACTGTTTTTTCAAAGCTACCTAGAATGAAAAATGAAAAATGGATTTCTATTGGCCGTCTTGATATTAACACTTCAGGACTTCTTATGTTTACCACTTCAGGCGATCTAGCTAATCGTTTAATGCATCCTAAATTTGAAATTGAACGTGAATACGCTGTTCGTATATTTGGCGAATTAACTGAAGAACAAATGTCACAATTAAGGATGGGTGTTAAGTTAGAAGATGGTCTCGCAAAATTCGATGAAATTCGTTATCAAGGTGGAGAAGGTTCCAATCGATGGTACCAAGTCATACTCATGGAGGGTAGAAATCGAGAAGTGAGACGTTTATTCGAGCATTTTAATTTACCTGTGAGTCGTCTTATTCGGACAAGATTTGGTCAGGTGTCACTTCCTTCGCGTGTTAAAAGAGGCATGATGTTGGAACTTGAAGTAAAAGAAGTAGAGAAGATTCTGAAATCGCTAGATATGCCTTTTTCTATGGTGAGTCGAAATGAAAGTCTTAATAAAATAAAAGCTAGAAAAAAGCATGCTCACCCGTCGCCTTATGCGCCTAAGGTTAAGTTAGACCGAAAAGCATTGCTAGATAAAAAGATTAAGAAGATTGCTAAAAAACCTGCTAAGAGAAGGATCAGAAGCGATTTAGATATTAAGAAGATTTAGCTAGATAGCTGAGATTTTTGAAGCATAAATACGAAGTCGTTCCCTAAAGAAACATCTAACCATTGAAATTGAAGTCCTGGAAACTTTTTCAATAAAGCTTCTTTATTGTGACCAATTTCAACTATAAGCATACCGTTATCATTCAGGTGATGCTTCGCTTCATGAATAATTCTAATAGTATGATCCAAGCCTTCATCACCACTTCCTAAAGCCATACTTGGCTCTTTTAAAAATTCCGGTGGAAAGTTATTAACGGAAGCTTGATTCACATAAGGTGGATTTGAAATAATGAGATCGTATTTTTTTCCTTCTAATGCATGGAATAGATCAGATTGAATTAATTCAATACGCTCATGCAACCCATAATAGTCAACATTGATTTGAGCTACTTGTAATGCTTTTTCAGACAAGTCGACAAGATCAATCATTGCGTTTTGAAAGCTATGAGCCATCATAATACCTAGGCAACCACTTCCAGTGCACAAATCGAGGGCGCTATAGATAGTCTCAGGATCATCAATCCATGGATAAAGGTTCTCACTTAATGATTCTGCAATAAGTGATCTAGGAACAATGACACGCTCATCGACATAAAATTTATAATCCTTTAACCAAGCTTCATTGAGCAAATAAGCGGTTGGAATTTTTTCATTAATTCTTTTTTCAATCAAAAATAATAAATCTTTTTTTTCTTTGCTTGTAATGTGAGCATCTAAAAAATTTTCTATTGTATCGTGAGGTAAATGTAGGAAGCCAAAAATTAACCAGACAGCTTCGTCATATGCGTTAGAGGTACCATGACCGAAAAAAATATCAGAACTTTCAAATTGGCTGACGGCATATCGCAACCAGTCACGAATTGAAAAAAGTTCGTTAAGTATTTGCGTTTGGCTCAAGTAAGAATTTTTTGGAGCGTAAGTTTGTAAATATTTTTAAGTGGTTCAATATCTTTTACATCAATACATTCATTAATTTTATGTATCGTGGCATTTAATGGGCCAAATTCAACCACTTGATCACTAATGTTTGCAATAAAGCGTCCATCTGAAGTGCCACCCGTTGTTGATAATTCAGGTGTAATACCAACAATTTCATTGATAGCTTCTGACAAGATTTCTACAAGCCTTCCTTTCTTTGTTAAGTAAGGATTACCAGAATATTCCCAATCAATGACGTAATCGAGTTTATGTTTATCTAAAATAGCATGCGCTCTTTCTTTTAAGTTCTCAGCAGTGCTTGCTGTTGAATATCTAAAATTAAAAAGAATGTCGACTTCACCAGGAACAACATTTGTGGCACCTGTGCCACCTTTAATATTTGAAATTTGCCATGATGTTTTAGGAAAGTATTCGTTACCTTCATCCCAAGACATATTTACTAAATCTGTAATGGCAGGTGCAACCAAATGAATAGGGTTTTTTACTAAATGAGGGTAAGCAATATGGCCTTGGATACCTTTTACTGTAAGTTTTGCTGAAAGTGATCCTCTACGACCATTTTTAATCATGTCGCCAAATTTAATGTGTGAAGTAGGCTCGCCCACTAAACAAAAATCAATTCTTTCATTTCTTTCTTTGAGAAGTTCAACCACTTTAACGGTGCCATCGACTGCAACACCTTCTTCGTCGGAAGTAATAATTAATCCAATAGAGCCTTTAAAATCTTTATTTTCTTTTAAAAATTCTTCAATAGAAACAATAAAGGCTGCAATAGATGTTTTCATATCCGCAGCGCCTCTACCAAAAAGTTTGTCATCTTTAATGGTGGGTTCAAAAGGTGGAGATATCCATTTATCAACAGGGCCGCTAGGGACAACGTCTGTATGACCAGCAAAAACAAAGAAAGGTGCTTCAGAGCCTTTGCGTGCGTACAAGTTTTCTACGTCACCTGATTTAATTTTTTCACATTTAAAACCTAATGGCTCTAGGAGGCTAATAAGCAAATCTTGGCAGCCAGCATCATCTGGCGTATTAGATTTTCTAGCAATTAAATTTTTAGCAAGTTCTAGTGTTCTAGTCATTTTTTATTTTTTAAATAATTGTTTAAATATTGCTTCATTAAATCCAAGCGATACTACTTTCTTGTCGATAGCCACTAAAGGCCTTTTCATCACTGTCGGTTTTTCTATAATTAATTGAATGGCACTTTCTTGTTTATCAGCAAGTTTTTTCTCTCGCTCTGAAAGGTTTCTCCAAGTCATACTAGATTTATTAATCAGCATATCCCAAGTTAAATGGCCTGGTAACTTTTTAAACCATGCATTTAAGGTAGCTTCATCTATAGGATCTTCTTTGAGATCGCAAAAGTCATACTTAATTTTATGACTATCGAACCAAGTTAATGCTTTTTTGACGGTGCTACAATTTTTAATACCATACACCATCATGATTTAGATACCTCTTAGTAACTCGTTAATACCTACCTTACCCAATGTTTTTTCATCTACCTTTTTTACAATGACTGCACAATAAAGACTGTAAGAACCATCTTTTGAAGGAAGGTTTCCTGACACCACAACAGAGCCTTTAGGAATACGACCGTATGTTACTTCACCAGTTTCACGATCATAGATTTTAGTAGACTGGCCAATATAAACACCCATAGATATAACTGCGTTTTCTTCAACCACAACACCTTCAACCACTTCTGATCGAGCACCAATAAAGCAATTATCACCAATAATAGTTGGACCTGCTTGAATTGGCTCTAATACGCCACCAATACCAACACCCCCTGATAGATGAACATTCTTACCAATTTGTGCACATGAACCCACAGTTGCCCATGTATCAACCATCGTACCTTCATCTACATAAGCGCCGATATTGACATAAGAAGGCATAAGGACAACATTTTTACCAATAAACGAGCCTCGTCTGGCAATTGCATTAGGTACAACACGATAGCCGCCTGCTTTAAAATCTTCTTCCGTGAAGTTAGCAAATTTTGAATTTACTTTATCAAAGTAATTGGTATATCCACTTTTCATAACCTCGTTATCGTGGAGCCTAAAAGAGAGAAGCACCGCTTTTTTAATCCATTGATGCGTTTCCCATTCTTGAGAATCTTTAATACGTGTTGCTACTCGAAGTGATCCATTATTTAAGCCGTTAAGTACTTCATCCACAGTATCTTTAATTTCTTTAGGCGCATTTTTTGGATTGATTTCAGCTCTCATTTCAAAAGCATTTTCGATGATTGATTTTAGTTGATCCATGACAGTATATTTTTAGTTAAAACAGTATTTTACATTAAAGTCTAATGTAATTAGCGTGATCGGTTTGATTCGTATAGAGGCTTTAGTTTGTAAGCAAGATCGGTAAGCTCTCTAATACGATTATCATCTGATGGGTGAGTGCTTAAAAATTCAGGTGGTTTTTTTGTATCTTGTCGTTTCATTTTTTCCCATAAGGTCACTGCGGCAAAAGGATTAAAGCCAGATCTTGCAGCAAGTTCAAGACCAATGGCATCTGCTTCTCTTTCTTGAGTTCTACTATTGGGGAGTGCAAAAAAGAGCGTGGTACCAAGTGAGGCTGCTTGCATAGTTGCATTCGCTCTATTTCGACTGCTTGTATTTGAGATATAAGCTGCGAACCCAATTAAGCCTAATTGTTGAATGGCGGCGTTCGACATTCTTTCGCGTCCATGTTCACGAAGTGCGTGAGAAATTTCGTGGCCTATGACAGCTGCTAATTCATCATCCGTTGCATTTAGTTTTCGAATAAGGCCTGAATAAACCATGATTTTTCCCCCAGGCATGCAATAAGCATTGACTTCGTCACTGTCTTCGACATTTACTTCCCAGGGCCATTGACTCGCTTCAGGTTTAAAATAAGTTGCGTTGGCAATTAGTCTATTGCTAATTCTTTTGACGCGACTGACTTGAAAAGAATCGACATTGAGTTTATTTTTTTTGCTTGCTTCTTGAAGGGCGGTTCGATAACTGTCCTTTGCCATACCTTCCACCATAGACTGTGGCATAAGTAAGAGTTGTTTTCTA
>BJGS01000045.1 GCA_014190615.1 Methylophilaceae bacterium | reverse complement strand
CAGGTAAAACATTTACTATTGCAAATGTCATCGCAAGAATAGTAAAGCCCGCCATCGTCATGGCACCGAACAAAACACTCGCAGCACAGCTTTATTCTGAATTTAGGGAATTTTTTCCGCAGAATGCAGTGGAGTATTTTGTGTCTTATTACGACTATTACCAACCAGAAGCCTATGTGCCTGCCCGCGATCTTTTTATTGAAAAAGATTCGAGCATTAACGAACATATCGAGCAGATGCGCTTATCTGCAACCAAAGCTTTGCTTGAGCGTGATGACAGCATTATTGTAGCTACAGTATCTGCAATCTACGGTATCGGAGATCCAGTGGATTACCAGGGTATGGTTATGCAACTCGTGCAAGGCGAAAAATTATTACAGCGTAATATTATTTTGCGCTTAGTGTCCATGCAATATGATCGTAATGATTTTGATTTTTCACGCGGCGCTTTCAGAGTCAGAGGAGATACGATTGATATATTTCCTGCTGAGAATTCAGAAACGGCAATTAGAGTCACTTTGTTTGATGACGTCATTCAATCTATCACGCTCTTTGATCCACTCACGGGACAAATGTATAAAAAAGTTAATCATTTTACGGTGTACCCCTCAAGTCATTATGTGACCCCTCGAGACACAGTAGTTAGGGCTATTGAAAAAATTAAAAATGAATTAAGGGAACGTTCTGATTATTTTGTTAAGGAAAATAAATTAGTTGAGGCGCAAAGAATTGAACAGCGGACGCGTTTTGATATTGAGATGTTAAATGAAATAGGTTTTTGCAAAGGCATTGAAAATTACTCGAGACATTTATCAGGAAGAAATCCAGGTGATCCACCACCAACTTTAATTGAGTATTTACCTAAAGATGCTTTAATGATTATTGATGAAAGTCACGTTACAGTGCCACAGGTGGGTGGGATGTATAAAGGCGATCGGGCAAGAAAAGAAAATTTAGTAGGGTATGGTTTTAGATTACCTTCAGCACTCGACAATCGACCGTTAAAGTTTGAAGAGTTTGAGAAAACGATGCGCCAGTGTATTTTTGTATCTGCAACACCCGCCGACTATGAGGCCGCCCATACAGAGCAAATTGTAGAGCAGGTCGCAAGACCTACTGGACTGATTGATCCTGAAATCACTGTAAAACCAGCCGACACTCAAGTGGATGATTTGTTGAGTGAGATTAATCTTCGCGTTGAAAAAAATGAAAGAGTCTTGGCAACCACTTTAACGAAGCGTATGGCTGAAGATTTGACAGATTATTTATCTGAACACCAAATTAAAGTGCGTTATCTTCACTCTGATATTGATACTGTTGAGCGGGTTGAAATTATCCGCGACTTAAGACTAGGTAAGTTTGATGTTGTCGTAGGTATTAATCTATTACGAGAGGGCTTAGATATTCCTGAGGTTTCATTAGTGGCAGTATTAGATGCTGACAAAGAAGGATTTTTAAGGTCTGAGCGTTCGCTGATACAAACCGCTGGAAGGGCAGCGCGTAATCTTAATGGACAAGTGATTTTTTATGCTAATAAGATCACGCGAAGCATGAAGGTTGCGATTGATGAAACCAATCGAAGGCGCACTAAACAAATTGCATTTAACCTCGAGAATGGCATTACCCCAGTGGGGGTGACTAAGAAAATTAAAGATATTATTGAAGGCACTTTTGATAAAGAAGAAGTGGACTTTAATCGAGCGCTGAAGAAAGAAGAGGCTCGCTATGACCATCTCAATGAAAAGCAGATGGCCAAAGAGATTCAAAAAATTGAAAAGGGCATGCAAACGGCGGCTCGTAATTTGGAGTTCGAAAAAGCGGCTCAACTTCGAGATGAGGCCAAATTCCTCAAAGAAAGGCTTTATGGAGCAGGGCTTAAGGACCGAATTGACCTTTAAAAAACATTGATTTAATTCAAAAAACACCTATAATACTCGATCTTTCTACCTTGCTTTACAGTGAGCCGCATCACTGAAAGCTTTTAACCATAAGGGGATTTATATGCGACATTATGAAGTAGTATTTATCGTACATCCTGATCAAAGCGAACAAGTGCCTGGCATGATTGAACGCTACAGATCTCTAGTAACATCCAAAGGTGGAAAACTCCACCGCCTCGAAGATTGGGGTCGCAAACAACTTTCTTACATGATTGAAAAAATTCATAAAGCGCATTATGTGCTTATGAATATCGAATGCGACATTGAAACGCTTGCAGAATTAGAGCATGCATTTAAGTTTAATGATGCCGTGTTACGTCATTTGATTATGAGCACAAAAACAGCCGTGACTGCACCATCGATTATGATGAAAGAAGAAAAATCAAAATCAGTGCTTGATAAAGATGAGCGCGCTGCACCTGAGGTTGCTGCAGCTTAAATCAGATTGAATTGCTTAGAGATTTCTGGGGAGGTGTGCCAAGTGGATCTGGTACGTTATACACCCGCAGGAATACCAGCACTTAATCTTATTTTAAAACATAGCTCGGAGCAGATTGAGGCAGATTTAAAGCGAACAATCAATTGTGAGTTAAGCGCAAAAATTATGGGTAATGATGCATTGATACCTTTAAAAATTGGCGACAGAATTAAAACAAAAGGGTTTATTGGAAATAAAAGCGCAAAAAGTAATCAGCTAATTTTCCATATTAATTTTATAGAATATCTATAGGAGTTTATGATGGCTAGAGAAATGTACAAAAGAAGACGTTACTGCAGATTTAGTGCTGAAGGCATTAAAGAAGTAGATTACAAGGATGTTGATTTATTAAAAGACTTTATTACCGAAAACGGAAAACTTATTCCAGCACGTATTACAGGTACGAAGGCGATCTATCAACGTCAACTCAATATTGCGGTGAAGCGTGCTCGTTTTTTAGCGCTTTTACCATACACTGATAAGCACTAAGGAGATTACAAGATGCAAGTTATTTTATTAGAGAAAGTAGCTAATTTAGGAA
Source organism: Methylophilaceae bacterium (assembly GCA_014190615.1). Classification (GTDB taxonomy): domain Bacteria; phylum Pseudomonadota; class Gammaproteobacteria; order Burkholderiales; family Methylophilaceae; genus Methylopumilus. The sequence continues at coordinate 5,628 of BJGS01000045.1, read as the reverse complement.
ACCTTGGTGACATCGTTAAAGTTAAGGATGGCTTTGGTCGAAATTTTTTAATTCCACAAGGTAAAGCTAAGCGCGCAACAGATTCAAATAAAGCTGAATTTGAAGCAAAGCGTGCTGAACTTGAAAAACAACAAGTAGCTCTTCTGGATGCCGCTAAAGAAAGATCAAAAGCGCTTAATGGATTTACTTTGGCAGTGACACAAAAAGCGGGTGTAGATGGTAAGCTTTTTGGTTCTGTAACCAATACAGATATTGCTGAAGGCTTAACTGCTAAAAATATTAAAGTTGTTAAAGCTGAAATTCGCATGCCAAACGGCCCACTTAAAACAGTCGGTCAGCATCAAGTGACAATTGCATTGCACCATGATGTGACAGTGGACATTACCATTGAAGTGATTGGTGAACCTGCTTAATAAAAAGCAATCTATTTTTTTAAAGGCTGCCTAGAGCAGCCTTTTTTTATTCCGTTATAATTAAAACATGGCTGACGATATTCTAAATACACTTAAATTACCCCCTCATTCGATCGAAGCAGAACAGTCCTTATTAGGCGGTTTATTAATTGAAAATGAAGCGCTGGATAAGATTGCTGATCTTGTATCGCCAAGTGATTTTTATCGTCAAGATCACCGTTTAATTTATCAACATATTATTAAGCTCATAGAGCAAAACAGCCCAGCTGACATTGTCACTGTGGCGGAATCTTTAGAGAAAAATGCTGAATTGGTAACGGCAGGTGGTATTAGTTATCTAGGTTCTTTAGCTCAAAATACGCCAACTTCAGCCAATATACGTCGATATGCAGAGATTGTCCGCGAGCGGGCTATCATGAGGCATTTAGTCGAAGTAGGGTCTGACATTGCTGACAGTGCGTTTGCACCTCAAGGACGAGATGCTCAGCAGCTTCTAGATGAAGCTGAAGCAAAGATTTTTCAAATTGCCGAAAAAGAAAAGCATGATCAATCTGGATTTAAGGATATTAAAGAGCTTTTGCCGCAAGTAGCGCAGAGGATTGATGACTTATTTACCGCAGGCGCTAGCGATGTTACTGGCGTATCCACTGGCTTTTCTGACTTGGATGCTATGACCTCAGGTCTCCAGCCTGGTGATCTTGTGATTGTCGCCGGACGCCCATCAATGGGTAAAACTTCCTTAGCCCTTAATATGGCTGAAAATGTAGCGCTTGATACAGGCTTACCTGTCGCTGTATTTTCCATGGAAATGGCATCTACACAGCTCACAATGCGCCTTTTAGGTTCTGTAGGTCGCTTAGATCAACATAAGATGAGAACAGGTCGCCTTGAAGATGATGATTGGGAAAGATTGACCCATGCCCTAGGTAGACTCAATGAAGCACCAATCCATATTGACGAAGGGGCAGCGCTTAACTCCTTCGATATTAGGGCTCGCGCTAGAAGACTTTCAAGACAGTGCGGAAAATTAGGTCTCATTGTGATCGACTATCTCCAATTGATGTCAGCCCCTGGAGGACGACAAAGTGAAAATCGTGCTACTGAAATTTCTGAAATGTCACGATCGTTAAAAGCATTAGCAAAAGAACTTGATGTTCCAGTCGTTGCATTGTCTCAGCTAAATCGAAGCGTTGAGCAGCGACCTGATAAACGACCTGTTATGTCAGACTTAAGAGAATCAGGTGCGATTGAGCAAGATGCTGATTTAATACTTTTCATTTATCGTGATGAAGTCTATAACCCCGATACACCAGATAAAGGCGTTGCAGAAATTATTATCGCAAAACAAAGAAATGGCCCTATTGGAAGAGTCAGACTCACATTCTTAGGTGAATACACACGCTTTGAAAATTTTGCTAATCCAGGTTTTCAATCTTACGACGAATAAATTAGATGCGTCCTCTTAAGGCATTTATTAATCAGGCTTCATTGCGACATAATCTCGCCACGGTTAAACAACTAGCACCTCATTCAAAAATCATGTCTGTTGTAAAGGCTAATGGTTATGGCCATGGCCTTATTAACGTTGCGCGTGGCTTAAACGAAAGTGATGGTTTTGCGGTACTCACTTTAAATGAAGCTATTGATTTAAGGGAGCATGGTTTTGAGCAAGACATTCTTTTGCTTGAGGGCGCTTTCGAAGCCTATGAAATTTCGATTGCAGCAAAAATGCATTTCAATCTTGTCGTACATAATCTTCATCAGCTACAAATGATTGAAAAATTAAAACTCAATCACCCACTTGATATTCACTTCAAAATTAATACAGGCATGAATCGTTTAGGATTTAACCCTCAAGAGGCAAAAGAAACTCTTAAAACTTTACAAAATAAATCTCTTTTTAAATCGATCACACTTATGACTCATTTTGCAACGGCAGATGAGCCTAAAGGCATAGATTGGCAATTGAGTGTCTTTGATGATATTGCACAGCATTTTGATTTTTCCCGTTCAGTTGCAAATTCTGCATCTATTGTGAATTTTAAAAAGACACATCTTGATTGGGTGAGACCCGGCATTATGCTTTATGGAGCATCCCCAATTATGGGACAAAAAAGTAGCGTATTAAATATCAAGCCTGTCATGCAATTAAAAAGCAAAATTATTGCGATACAAAATCTACTTAAAGATGACTCAGTGGGATATGGCGAAAGTTTTAAGGCTAAAAAAGATATGCGAATAGCTGTAGTTGCATGTGGATACGCAGACGGTTATCCGCGACATGCACCTACTGGAACCCCTGTACATGTGGAAGGAAAAAAAACATCAACGGTCGGAAGAGTTTCGATGGACATGCTTTATATCGATATTACCGACATACCTCATGCATCTATCTCAAGCGATGTTGAATTATGGGGTGAACATGTGCCTGTAGATGAGGTTGCAGAAAAATCTGGCACAGTAGGTTACGAATTGCTTTGCGCTATCTCAGCTTCAAAAAGAGTCCCTATAGAAATTATCCATGGCTAAAAATAAGATTGCATATGTTTGCACCGAGTGCGGTGGCCAATCAACTAAATGGCAGGGCCAATGTCCGCATTGTATGACTTGGAATACGATGGCGGAAAGTGTTATCGAAGCTTCAGTGCCTAGCCGATATGCATCTTTGACACAAACTTCAGAATTAAAAAAACTCAATGAAGTCAAAATGTCAGCCGTTTATAAAAGAACAACTTGTATCAGTGAATTTGATCGCGTACTAGGTGGTGGTTTTGTTCCAGGCGGCGTGGTTTTGATTGGTGGTGATCCTGGGATAGGTAAATCAACACTTCTTATTCAAGCGCTCTCTCACATGACGAATGATAAGAGTCAAACGCCATGGAAAGTTATCTATGTAAGTGGTGAAGAGTCTCCTCAGCAAATTGCGATGCGAGCCAACCGGTTGGAACTGGAAGTCTCAGATATTTTTATATTATCTGAAATTAACCTAGAAAAAATTATTCAGTCGATTGAAAAAAATAAACCTAATGTGGTTGTGATTGATTCCATTCAAACAATTTATTCTGAAGAGTTGCAGTCTGCGCCAGGATCTGTCACGCAAGTAAGGGAGTGTTCAGCACAATTAACCCGTATTGCAAAACAATTAGAAGTCAGTATGATTTTAGTTGGTCATGTCACGAAAGAAGGTTCGTTAGCAGGACCTCGCGTGTTAGAACATATTGTTGATACTGTGCTTTATTTTGAAGGCGATCAAAATTCAAGTTTTAGAATGGTGCGTGCATTTAAGAATCGCTTTGGTGCTGTCAATGAGCTTGGTGTTTTTGCTATGACAGAAAAAGGTTTACGTGAAGTCACAAATCCGTCTGCATTATTTTTATCACATCACCATGAAGAAGTTTCTGGATCATGTATTACAGCGACACAAGAAGGAACCAGGCCACTTCTTATAGAAATCCAAGCTCTCGTAGACAATGCGCATGGAGCATCGCCTAAACGCTTAGGGGTAGGCTTAGAGCAGAATCGACTCTCAATGTTACTTGCAGTATTAAATCGACATGGCGGTATTGCTTGTTTTGATCAGGATGTTTTTGTGAATGCAGTAGGCGGTGTCAAAATTACTGAGCCTGGTGTCGATCTTGCGATTTTATGTGCCATTGTTTCTTCATTTAAAGATCAGCCCATCAATCAAAAAACTATCATTTTTGGTGAAGTAGGATTAGCAGGAGAAGTGAGACCCATCCAAAGAGGCCAAGAGCGCATTAAAGAAGCCGCAAAATTAGGATTTACACGAGCGATCATTCCAAAAGCAAATATTGCGAAACAAAAAATTACGGGGATTGAGGTATTGGGTATTGAATACCTATCTCAAGCGCTTCAGTTACTCAAAGCGTAAAACTTATTTTTAAAGAAACAAGAAAGTATGACGAGCACTTTTCTAAAGGGCGTGAGTAATACTTTATGATTGAGTGTCTGTTCTGGTTTATCTCTTTTAATTTCAACGAGTAATGTTTCATAAATTTTCCCCATGATTAATCCTGGAATCTGTGGATTAATATCTTCTTTGGGGAGTTTTTGGTAAGCATTTTTATAAAAAACTTCTGCACGAGTAATTTGATGCATTATTAAGCTTGATACGCGATTGCTTTCCTTAAATTTTAGAATTTCATCTTCAGGCACATTAAATTCTTTAAGTTCGTCGAGCGGAATATAGATTCTATTTTTTCTCGCATCCTCGCCAACATCGCGAATAATATTTGTGAGCTGAAGCGCTATGCCAAGATCATGTGCATATTTTAAAGTCGCTTGATTTTTAAAGCCTAATATTTTCACACTAAGAATACCAACCACACCCGCAACTCGATAACAGTAAAGCTGAAGTTGTTTAAAGTTTTCGTAGCGATTAAATTTTAGATCCATTTCCATACCGTCTAGCATTTCAATGAAGTAGGCTTCATTAAGCTCATAGATGTGAACAAAATTTAAAAGTGATTTTGTCACTGGGTGCTGAGGTGTTTCATGAAATAAACGATTGATTTCGGCTTTCCACCAATTTATTTTTGCAGTAGCTACTTCCAGCTCCAAAGTCTCATCCACAATGTCATCAATCTCTCTGCAAAATGCATAAAGTGATATGAGCGCATCTCGTCTATCTTGGCTGATGAAGGAGAAAGCCCAAGTAAAATTTGATTTACTTGCTTTGACTTTTTCGTAGCAATATTGAATAGGGGTCATAGTGATCGTAGTGCAACTTTAAAAAAAATGAATATCCAATCTAACGTCTTAATTTTAGGCGGGCTTACGAATAAATTACAGCTATTTCTTTTCATTCTTTTTAGGAGTAAAAGTGCCGCACATTCGACCATTTGTATTTCAATGCCAAGTCTTCCTCTTATTTTTTCTCCAAGACCCAATCCTCTCTCAAGGATTTGACAATTACGTTCGACCCAATATTTTTTATACTTCACCCAATACTTTGTAAAATTTCTTTGTTGTATATCCTCGACTTTTAAATTAAATGTTTTCATTTCATCTTTGGGGATATAAATTCGACCTTTTTCAAAATCTTCCACAACCCCTTGGGCGAAATTAATAAGCGCTAATGCTGTGCAAATCGCGTTAGATTGACGAACATTTTCTTTGTTATCTTGTTTTACAAGACTTAAAATAAGCTCACCTGCTGGGTTTGCAGCGTTATCACAATATCTGATTAAGTCGC
>BJGS01000044.1 GCA_014190615.1 Methylophilaceae bacterium | reverse complement strand
GAAGCTGTTCGGTCTGCTATTGCAACAGATCCTGCAAGTACTTTCCAATTTGCAGTCAATGGTTATGACTTGATTGGTGGAGGCAATAAATCAAATTCAGCTACTATGTTTGTGAGGCTTAAAGACTGGGCTGAAAGAAAAAGTTCCGCAAGTGACATTGTCAAAAAACTTTTTGGTATTGGCATGATGCAACCTGATGGTCTTGCCATTGCATTTAACCCTCCTTCAATTCGTGGGCTCGGCAGTTCGGGAAGCATGGAGGCTTATATCCAAAGCCGAAGTGATACTGATCCATTACATTTATTTGCAGCAGTGAATTTATTTATTGAAGCACTTAAAAAAGAACCTCGTCTTGCAGGCATTAATACATTTTTTAGGCCTACTGTGCCTCAACTTTTTATTGAAGTAGATGAAGCTAAAGCGATGAGTTTGGGTATTCCAATATCGAGTATCTATGACACTTTACAAAGCACGATGGGCTCTCTTTATGTAAACGATTTTAATAAGTCAGGCAGAACTTATCGGGTACAACTCCAGGCAGAAGCGCCTTATCGAATGAAGCCTGACGATTTAGGTAAAGTGTATGTCCGCTCAAATACAGGTGCTATGGTTCCTCTTTCAGCGGTAAGTAGTGTGAATAGTATTTTGGGCGCTGAACAACTTGAACGTTTTAACGGTCTTCTCTCTGCAAAAGTTTTAGCAGGTGGGGCACCCGGTGTAAGTTCAGGCGATGCAATTAAACTTGCTGAAAAAATTGCAAAAGAAAGTTTACCTGATGGCTATCAAATGGCTTGGACAGGCCAGGCCTATCAAGAAAAACGTACAGGTTCTGCAGCGCTCTTCGCATTTGGTTTTGCGATTATTATGGTATTCCTAATTTTAGCCGCACAATTTGAAACATGGGCGCTTCCTCTTGCAGTCATTATGGCTGTGCCATTTGCACTGACTGGGGCTCTCATTGCTGTCATGATCCGCGGCATGCCAAATGATATTTATTTTCAAATTGGATTAATCACCTTAATTGGCCTAGCTGCCAAAAATGCAATTTTAATTGTGGAATTTGCGAGCCAAAAAATGGAAGAGGGCATGCCAGTTATGGAAGCTGCGATTGAAGCGGCTCGATTACGATTTAGACCTATTGTCATGACTTCTATGGCCTTCGTGTTTGGCATTGTACCTCTCGTCGTCGCTACAGGAGCAGGAGCCGCAGCACGTCAATCTATGGGTACAGGAGTGTTTGGGGGCATGATTTTAGCAACATTCATTGCCACTATTTTTATTCCACTTTTCTTTGTCTGGTTAACTGGCAATCATATACGTCATCATGGACATATCGATGAGGACAAAAAATAAGATGCTGCGCTTTATTTTCTTTTGCATATTTTTTAGTCTCATAAGCTGTTCGCTCATAGGGCCTGACTACAAACGTCCAGAGATAAACTTACCTAATGCTTATCATAATGAGGTAGGAAAAGAAAATGTAGTTTCAGATTTAAATATGTGGTGGAAACTTTATCAAGACCCAGCTCTTAACGAGATTATGGATAAAGCGCTAGTTAAAAATACAGATATTAATGCCGCCATTGCTCGTGTAGAAGAATCGGACGCTTATTTGAAAGAAATAGATGCTGCTCTTTTGCCAGAAGTTAATTTAACTTCTCAGGCAAGTCGAACTAAATCTACAACCACTGGGGCTACAACTTATGGTAAACCTATTAAAAAAGATTATCTGGTTCGCATAGGCACTTCTTTCGAACTCGATTTCTGGGGCAAATTAAGAAGAGCTAAAGAATCGGCGCGTGCTGAGTATATTGCTTCTCGATTTTCTAAAGACACGGTAGAGCTTACTTTACAGAGTCTTCTGGCAAGTAATTACTTGTTATTGCGCAGCACTGATTCACAAATTTTAGCGCTCAAAGCCAATGTGAAATATCGTGAAGAAAATTTAGCTCTCACTAAAAAACGTTTAGAGGGTGGCCTTGTATCTGCTCTTGATTTTCATCAAGCAGAAGCAGCTTTTAATAATTTATCAGCGCAACTGAGCGACGTTATGCGTCAACGTGAGATTATTTTTAATCAACTTACTGTGCTTTCAGGGGATATGAATTTAGTGATACCTGAATTAACTATAGATGCATTAATCACTCCGCCAATACCACCCGCAGGTCTTCCTTCATCACTTCTAGAAGCGCGCCCTGATGTCAGAGAGGCAGAGCAAATGATGATTGCAGCGAATGCTAATATTGGTGTTGCTAAAGCAGCACTCTTTCCTACCATTTCACTTACTGCTAATTTTGGAGCACAAAGCGCTGCATTAAATAATTTAAACAAATCTGGCTCTGATATTTGGGCAGGTGGATTAGGACTATCTCTACCTATTTTTGATTCTGGACGTGTACGCGCAAAAATAGATCAAGCAACCGCAAAACAAAAACAAGCACTTAGTTATTACGAGTCTTCAGTACAAAATGCTTTTAAGGAAGTCAATAATGCACTCGTATCTTTAAAAGAATATACAGAACAAGAAAATGATTTGAAACTCACGCAAGATGCTGCTAAAAAAGCTATGAATATTGCATCTAATCGATATAAAGCGGGCTATTCAAGTTACATCGAATATTTAGATGCACAGCGCGTCTTCAATGATGCATCGATTGCATATATTCAAAAAAGACAGTTAAGATTGATGGCGAGTGTTGAGTTATTTAAATCATTAGGTGGTGGCTGGCAATCTCAGATTCAATAGCCTATGAACTTTTTTCATTACGAAATTCCACCGACAGCGGGCTTACCCCTCCATATTAGTGATTTTTTCCCAAAACTTAATTCCTTTGAGGAAAAATTATCTCAATTTATTGGCGTCAGTGCAGTTCAAATTGAATGTTCAGCGACTGTCGCTCTTGTTGTAGCGTTATCATCAATTAAAAAATTAAGTCATAAAAAAAAAGTAATTATCAGTGCATACACTTGCCCCTGGGTGCCCATTGCGATTATTCATTGTGGGCTGATACCTGTTGTTTGCGATTCTAAAAAAGAACATTTTGATTTTGATTTAAAAAAACTACGCGCCTCTCTGGATCAAGATGTTTTAGCTATTATTTCTACACATTTGGCTGGTAAAATTGCTGATATAAAAAAAATATTGCCTCTAGCAAAAAAGAATAATATTTATGTCATTGAAGATGCTGCTCAAGCGCTCGGCGCCAGAATAAAAAAACAATCTGTAGGCTTATTGGGGGATATCGGTGTATTTAGCTTGGGCATAGGTAAAGGCTTAAGTATTTTTGCAGGCGGTCTCATTGTGGCTAAAAATAAAAAATTATTTAGCCATATCCAAAAAACAAGTACCGCCATGGTTCAAAATAATTATTTTGCAGAATTAAAGCGCACTGTTGAGCTCATTTTTTATTATATTTTTTATCGTCCAAGTCTTCTTCGTATTGTTTTTGGTATAAAGCTCAGACATCATCTTAAAAAACATGATTTTATTAAAGCTGTAGGGGATGATTGTAGTTTTAAATTTCCTATACATCGTGTGGGTTATTACCGAAAAAAAATCGGTGCAAATGCTATTAATCGGTTAAATACTTTTCTGAGTATCAATCGCAAAAAAGCGATCTCGAGGATGAAAGCCCTAGAAAAAATAAAAAATTTAAAAGTGGTTACTTCAAAACAAGCCCATGAAACTTGGCCTTTTATAGTGTTATTGATGCCCAGCGAAAAAATTCGGGATCAAATCATCCATGATCTTTGGCCTAAATCATTAGGTGTGGGAAGGCTATTTATAGAAAGTATTTCAAACTACAACTATTTAAAGCCTTATTTTGAAAAGAAAGATTTGCCGGCGGGAAAAGATTTTGCGGCACGCACGATGATTATTTCAAATAGTCCTTGGCTAACTGACAAACATTTTAATGAAATACACCGTGTATTAAATTTACACTTAGTAAAAACGTAATTTATTTCTTTAATGCTTTTTTAGCTTTATCAATAGATTTTTTTACCTGGTCAAACGATGTCCCGCCAATGTGATTTCTAGATTTGATTGAGCCTTCTAAAGTCAGATGGCTATAAACATCGCTCGATATCACTTTGCTAAATTTTTTAAGTTCGTCTATCTTAAGTTCTGATAAATCACATTTCTTTTTAATGGCTGTATTCACTACCTTTGCAACAATTTCATGTGCATCTCTAAATGCCACACCTTTCAACACTAGATAATCTGCTAAATCAGTTGCAGTTGCATATCCCTTTAATGTAGCTTCTCTCATATTTTTTACATTGACTGTGACGCCTTTCAGCATATCGGCATAAATAATAAGCACATCTAAAATTGTGTTCGCCGTATCAAAGAGCGGCTCTTTATCTTCTTGATTATCTTTATTGTAGGCAAGTGGCTGTGCTTTCATGAGCATGAGAAGCCCCATTAAATGGCCCGTCACTCTTCCTGTTTTGCCTCTCACTAATTCGGGCACGTCGGGATTTTTCTTTTGCGGCATGATGGATGAGCCAGTGCAAAACCTGTCAGCAATTTCTACAAATCCAAACATGGGACTCGACCACATGATGAGCTCTTCTGAAAATCTTGATAAATGAGTCATGAGTAACGATGCTGCAAAGGTAAATTCAATGGCAAAGTCTCTATCAGAGACTGCATCCAAAGAATTTTCACATACACCATCAAATTTAAGTTTTTTAGCAACCTTATTTCTGTCAATAGGATAGCTCGTACCTGCAAGCGCTGCGGCGCCCAAAGGTAATTGGTTCATTCTTTTTCTAGCATCTTCGAATCGACCAAGATCTCTTTGCAACATTTCATAATAAGCCATCAGGTGATGGCCAAAGGTTACGGGTTGTGCCACTTGAAGATGTGTGAATCCAGGCATAATCGTTTTTTGATGTTTGTCTGCCAATTGCACAATAGACAATTGAAGCATTTTTATTTTTTGAATGGTTTCGTCTATCACAGACCTTAACCATAATCTTAAGTCCGTTGCGACCTGATCGTTTCTTGATCTGCCCGTATGTAATTTTTTTCCTGCTTCGCCAATTTTATCGATCAATCTTTTTTCAATGTTTAAATGCACATCTTCTAAATCTATAGACCACTTAAAAGTGCCCGCTAAAATTTCTTTTTGAATACTTTCCAATCCAGTTTGAATCGCCTTTAAATCTTTTTGTGTGATGATTTTCTGTGCAGCTAACATTTCTGCATGCGCCAAAGAGCCTTCAATGTCAAAAAGACCTAATTTTTGGTCAAACCCTATTGAAGCTGTAAATCTTTTGACGAGCTCCGTCACAGGCTCGTTAAATCTGCCTGACCAATTAGCTTTTTTTGTATCTTTTTTAGCCATAAATGAAAGTATATGCTAAAGCTTATGATTTTCTAAATTTTCAATAGCTTAGCTTATGATAAAATGCCCTATTCGTTTTAAATTCAATTATGACCCAGCCTACACATATAACCATCGCAACACGCGAAAGTGAGCTTGCAATATGGCAAGCCGAATACATCAAATCGGAACTTGTATCTTTATATCCAAGATTAGAAGTGACTATTCTGGGTATGACAACGCAAGGCGATAAAACACTTAATAAATCGCTCTCTAAAATTGGCGGTAAAGGTCTCTTTATTAAAGAATTAGAAATGGCTCTTCAAAATAAAGAAGCTGATATTGCCGTCCACTCCCTTAAAGACTTGCCTATGCATTTGAGTAAAGAATTTATGATTGGAGCTATTGGTAAAAGAGAAGATGCGCGAGATGCATTTATTTCTAATGATTTTGGTGCGCTTGAAATGTTGCCTGCTGGCAGTATTGTCGGTACTTCAAGTTTTCGCCGACAAAGTCAATTACAACGTCGATTTCCGGATCTTGTCATTGAGCCATTACGCGGCAATTTACAAACCCGCTTAAGAAAGCTCGACAAAAAACAATATCAAGGCATTATATTGGCTGCAGCTGGACTCATTCGACTCAAATTAAAGCACCGTATTAGGCAATATATGTCTACTGAAAATTCAATTCCTGCTGTGGGTCAAGGTGCTCTTGCGATCGAAATATTAAAAGAACGTACTGATCTTATTCCGCTATTAAAGCCCCTTCACCATCTTGATTCAGCCTATTGTGTATTAGCTGAAAGAGCTATGAGTCGCGCACTCGGTGGAAGTTGCAACGTTCCTCTTGGTGCTTATGCGGTGATTGAAAACAAAACACTCAAGCTCCAAGGTTTCGTTGCATCTATTGATGGCAAAGCAATGATTAAAGATAAAATTGAAGGGTCTGTTGAAGACGCTGAGAAGCTTGGTGAAAAACTTGCTAAACAACTACTTGATCAAGGTGCGGATAAAATCTTAGCGAGTCTTATTTTATGAGTAAAAAAGAGCTACATCAAACAGGTGTTGTTATTACAAGACCATCTCACCAAACTTCTGAAATTAAGTCTTTAGTCAATGAACATCAAGGACATCCAATCGAATTTCCATTGCTCGAGATTCAATCGAAAAGTCAAAATGAAACATTTCAGCATACCGTTTTAAAATTAGAAGATTATGATTGGGCTATTTTTATTAGTTCAAATGCTGTGCAATTTGGTATGCCAGCAGTCAAACATGCCTTTCATACACTACCGGAATCTATCAAATTCGCAGCCATCGGTCCGTCTACTCAAAAAGCATTAAAGTTATTTGATGTACATGACGTTCTTATACCAGAAGAGAACTTTGATAGTGAGGGTTTGCTCGCTACGTCAGAAATGAATGATATTCAAAATAAAAAAATTGTCATTTTTAGAGGCGAAGGCGGCAGAGAGACGCTTGCCGAAACTTTAAGAGCGCGTGGCGCTGAAGTTACATATGCCGAATGCTATGTGCGTACTTTTCCACAAACAAATTTAGATCTACTAAAAGCGTTCTCAGAAAAAATACATATTTCAGCAATTCTTATTACAAGTTCAGAAGCATGCAAAGAATTTGTACGCTTAAGTCGACAAAAAAATATGGATTTTTTAAAAGATATACTTTTTATTGTGAATCATCCAAGAATGGTTAATGTGCTTGAGCGAGAGTCATTTATGACTTTTTCATCTGACGAGCCTTCCGATCAATCTATGATGAAAAAACTTTTAGAAACGATCGATCACTAACTTTAAGCAACACTTCAAAGTCATTTTTAATTAAAAAAATTTCTTTTTTTGGATATCAGCATTGTTGAACCTTTTTAAAAGGTTTAAGTCCATGAAACATAAGTCATATTTTTGTAGATAAAAATTATGGCTCATGTATAACTCGCGCAAATCGTGCTTTATACACGGTTGATGTGTGTCACTATTGCTACACTTTGATACATATTTTATTTAATTTAATATTTAAGGAAATTACATGTCTAAGTTATTCGCTTCATTAGTTGCAGGTTTATTCGCACTTTCATTAAATGCTTTTGCTGCTGATGCTAAACCAGCTGCTGATGCTAAAGCTGCTAAGTAATTAGCTTCTGTATTAAAGAAAAAGGCGCTAATAGCGCCTTTTTTATGCCTACTATATTTATTTTTTTATAGGGGCTGCAAATGTAAAAGCGTCTGAATAAAACTCATCTTCAGATAAGCCTTGCGCAATAAATGCTTTATGAGCTACCTCCACCATTTGAGGTGCACCACAACAATACAATTGATAATCATTCAAATTAACAAAATCTTCTAAGACGGCTTCATGCACCAAACCTGTTCTGCCTTGCCATGTTTTTTCTTTCAGCGATTCTGACAATACAGGGATATATTCAATATGGTTAAATTCATTTGCCCATTTTTTGCATAATGCATCCATATATAAATCTTCTAATACGCGTGCGCCTCGATAAAGCTTAATGGGCCGCGTCAATTTTTTTTCAATAGACTCTTCAATCATGCCCTTAATAGGTGCAAATCCTGTTCCGCCAGCCACAAAAATAATAGGCTTTGTTGAGTCATCCCGTAAAAAGAAATTCCCGAAAGGTCCTTCTACACGAAGAATAGATTTTTCTTTCATTTCTTTAAATACATACGCTGTAAATTCACCACCTGGGATCAGTCTTAGGTGAATTTCAAGCAAAGAGGGCTCATAAGAAGGGCTAGCAATAGAAAAAGCTCGCCTTTTCCCATCTTTAAGTAAAAATTCTAAATATTGGCCTGCCACAAATTGAAGTTTGTCTGTGCTAGGTAGCTTTAACTTCATAAGCATCACATCATGTGTAAGTGCTTCTAACGATTCAACACGCACTGGAAAAATTTTAGGTCTAATATTATTTGTAATCGCCAATTCTTTTATTTCGATTGTTAAATTTTCTAAAGCGATGGCTTTGCAAAATAAAGTCATGCCATTTCTAATCTCATCTTCTGAAATAATTGATGATTGATAATCTTCTAAATGCACTTTGCCCAAAACGACTTTACCTTTGCATGCACCGCATGCACCATTTCGACAACCATAAGGCAAATGCACGCCCGCATCAATCGCCGCTTCTACAATGGTTTGGCTACTTTTAGCTTGAAACGCATGGCCGCTTGGCAAAAGTCTAATGGTATAACTCATTATTTTAAAAGTTCGTCATCGCGGCGATACTCACCCTCGATCACGTCTTCTTCCGTAGGGTTAATATTTTGAGGAGAGCTATCTTTGATAGGAATAAGTAATAATATGACTGCAAAAAAATCTGTCATAACGCCTGGAATAATAAATAAGATGCCTGCAAATAAATTACGCGCACTTCCAAGCATAGCTTTAATGGGATTGCCCCCCTGACCCATAGCACCCATCAGTTTCGAAAAGACGAGTTGTTTTTCTTCTTTGATTAAT
>BJGS01000043.1 GCA_014190615.1 Methylophilaceae bacterium | reverse complement strand
ACCTACAATATAAATAGGAAGGGCTAATTTTTCATAATATTTAGGATGTATTCTCGCTGTGATCCAGAGCAATATAAACCCTAGGCCAATATAAAACAGTTGGTTAAGTACCAATATAATATTTCGCCCCGAGGCGCTATAAAGAGTAAAGAGCCCGACTACAAGCGCTGAGCTTATAAAGATCATCAAAATAGAATCAATATTTTTTTGTAGGCGTGAGATTAATCGTTCTAGCATAATGATCTTTCTCTAATCATGAGATTCAGATTCAAGAGAACCTACTTTATTATCTTCTTTATTTAAAGGCACTTTTTTTAGTAAATAATAATCCATCAATTTTCTTGCAATCGGTCCCGCTGTTGATCCACCATGACCACCATTTTCAACAATCAAAGCAATTGCAATTGTCGGATCTTCCGCAGGCGCATAAGCGATAAAAAGCGCATGGTCTCGATGTCTTTCATTCATACGGTTAGGATTATATTTTTCATTTGTCTTCATTTGAACAACTTGGGCTGTGCCTGTTTTGGCTGCAATTTTATAAGGCGCCCCTGCACCGACACTTGCCGCAGTTCCGCCAGGCTGCGTCACGTTCATCATGCCTTCTTTAACGAGCGCTAAATGCTCCGGTTTAAGATGCAGCTCTTTAACAGTCTTGTTTTTGAATATTTCTATTTTCCCAGTCTGGTTATTCTTAATCGATTGAACGAGCCTTGGCTGAATAGCCACTCCACCACTAGCAAGCGTTGCCACTGCTTGAGCCAGTTGGATGGGGGTCACGAGTGTGTAACCTTGACCAATACTTGTAATGACAGTTTCTCCTAAGTACCAAGGCTGTTTGAATCTTTTTTGTTTCCATTCAGGTGAAGGTAATAACCCAGGATTTTCGCCGAACATATCAATATGAGTTGTTTGACCAAACCCAAATCGAGATAAAAATTCAGATAATTTATTAATGCCCAATTCAATGCCTAGCCCATAAAAAAAAGTATCGCATGAAATAGTAATGGCCATCACAATATCGACCACACCATGCCCAAAGGGTTTCCAGTCTTTATAAGTATGGCCTGAATTAGGTAATGTAAAAAACCCTGGATCTTTAATATTAAAAGGCGGTTTACGAATATCATTTTCTAGAGCTGCTAATGCGACAAAAGGTTTTATGGTAGACCCCGGCGGATATAAACCATTGATAGCTCGATTAAGCATAGGCTTATCCAATGACTCATTGAGTAGCTTCCATTCATTGACATCAATACCGCCTACAAATTGATTGGGATCAAAATTAGGCCGACTTACAAAAGCAAGCACTTCGCCATTTTTTGGATTTAAAGCGACGAGCGCACCTCGATATTTATTAAAAGCATTTTCTGCAATCTCTTGTAAATTAGAATCGATGGATAATGTAATGGCATCCCCCTCAATAGAGGGCGTGCTATCTAAAATACGAACTGAATTACCATTAGCATCAATTTCAACTTGTTGAAATCCCGTTTTACCATGGAGATTTGCTTCATAATATTTTTCAATGCCGAGTTTCCCTATTGAATCCGTCCCTTTATAGTTTTGTTGCCAACCTAATTTTTGAATGGCTACCTTATCTTCTTCGTTGATGCGATTGATATGACCAATGAGATGTGAAGCAAACGCCCCTTTAGGGTAGCGTCTAAATAATCTCGATTTAATTTCTACGCCCTCAAATCGTAATTTATTTGCAGCAAATCTTGCTGTTTCAGTTTCTGATAAATGTGTTTTGATAGAGATACTATCTAAGGAAGAACTTTCTTTTAAAATTTTTCTAAATTGCTTTAAATCGCCAGCACTTAATTCAATAATTGGCTTTAAATCCTCAATCGTTTTGTTAAGGTTAGCGACTTTAGAAGGTGTAATTTCTAAAGTATAGTCAAAATAGTTGTCAGCCATGATGATGCCATTGCGATCGAGTATAAGTCCTCGATTGGGCACATTAGGAATCAGAGCGATACGATTATTTTCTGATAAGTCTTTATAAAAGTCGTATTTAAAAATCTGTAAATAAAAAAACCGTCCAATGATGGCGGAAAAGGCAATCAATATCATCACTGAGAGAAGGGCTAATCTGCGTTTAAAGAAGTAGCGGGATTTATAGATACCCTGACTATTTTTAATATAAGACATCTTTAAGATCGGCTTAGGATATTAGTGATCTAATTTAAAAATTTTAAATTTAGATAATGCATGCCAAATAATTACAGCAGTGATACTTTGAAGAAAATAGCTGGCTCCAGGATAGTAAAGATCATGCATCACATTAATCATCAGCATAATAATTTGGGCGCTTAAGAAGATTAAAAAAATATAAAGAAGTTTTTGGTATTTATTGTTAAGCAGTATTTTGTTTACAAAATACTGAGCCAAAAAATAACAGCATGCATAAGTGAGCGCATATTGACCTAATAAATCACCCATAAATATATCTACAATAAGCCCTATAAACCAAAATAGTGAGATGGTAACTAAGGCTGGACTTTTAAAAAAATAAAAAATAAGAGTGAGCAAAATAAAATCAGGTGTTAAATCAATATTAAAAATTTTAATCTGAATTAAATTCAACAACGCTGCAATGAGCAACGAAATGATGAATGATTTATTTTTTTTGATCATTTTTAAAAGGTATTGAATTATTTAAAGTGCTCGTAGGCATAACGACAAGCAAGTGACTGTGGTTACGAATAGATGCAATGGGTTTGCAAATAATTTTCGCAAAAGAGAATTTAGGGTCATTATTAATTTCTACAATTTCTGCAACAGCAAGTCCTTCAGGGTAAATCGTATCAATCCCGGACGTTCTTAAGATATCTCCTTGAATCACATCAACACTATTTGGTAAATAAGAGAGTGAAATCATTTCGTTTTGACCATTGCCGTTTGTAATCGCCCTTAAACCATTTCTTTGGATCTGAATTGGCACAGACATTTTTTTATCTATAAGAAGTGTCACTTCGCTTGTTTCAGGAAAAACGTTGCTAATTTGTCCGACAAGGCCTAATGCATCTATAACCGGCTGCCCGGCTTGAAAATTTTTATTTTGGCCGCCATCAATAATGATTTTTTGATTAAATGGATCAAAGCGCGAATAAATAATGCTTACTGCTTCAGTTTTAAATTTTTTTGAATTTTTAACTTCAAGTAAATTTTTTAATTGATTGTTTTCTTGATCTAAAAATTCTAAACTTTGAAGATCAGCTTTCAGGCGATCAATATCAAGCTTTAACTGCTCATTTTCATGAATCAAATGAGACTGATTAGAAAAATGTTGTGTCGTAAACGTATAAATAGTATTTGGGAAATTAAGCGCTACATGAAAAGGTTTGGAAAGAAAATTCGTAGCCTGCCGAATGTCTTTTAGATAATGAAAACGAAAATCGATACCCATCAATACGATTGATATAAAAAAAATTAACAAAAATTTAGATAGAAGAGACGGACCTTTATTGAAAAGCTTAGATGAACGTTCGTGAGATTTAATCATTAAGCTTTAACTATTAATGAAGTAAAAAACAAAAAATTATTCGTGAGCAAATACGGTCGAGAATTGATCAAGAGATTCAAGCGCCTTGCCACAGCCTCGGGCAACACAAGTCAGAGGGTCTTCTGCAGTCACAACAGGAATACCTGTCTCTTCCATGAGTAAGCGATCTAGATTTCTTAGAAGTGCACCACCACCAGTTAAAACCATACCATTATCGGCAATATCGGCCCCCAATTCAGGGGGGGTTTGTTCAAGGGCTGATTTCACAGCACTTACAATTGCATTTAAAGGTTCTTGAAGCGCCTCGAGAATTTCATTGCTGTTAATTTTGAGCCGACGAGGAAGTCCTTCAGCAAGATTTCGTCCTGTTACTTCGAGTTCTAAAATTTCAGACATCGGGAACGCAGTACCAATTTTTTTCTTAATCATTTCGGCCGTAGGATCAGAAATGAGTGTGCCGTAGTTACGTCTTAAGTAGTCAATAATGGCTTGATCCATTTTGTCGCCACCCACACGTTCAGATTTGGCATATACAATACCGCCTAGTGAAATAATACCCACTTCCGTCGTGCCACCTCCTACGTCAATCACCATAGATCCAGTAGCCTCAATAATAGGCAGACCTGCACCAATCGCGGCTGCCATTGGCTCTTCGATCAAGAATACTTGTTTAGCGCCGGCTCTTTCAGCAGACTCTCTGATGGCTCTGCGTTCTACCTGTGTCGCCCCATAAGGCACACAAATAATAATGCGCGGACTCGGCACAAACCATCGTGTGTCATGCACTTTTGCAATAAAAAATTTAATCATGTCTTCAGTGATATTGAAGTCAGCAATCACGCCATCTTTCATAGGACGAATCGCTTGAATATTTTGTGGGGATCTGCCCAGCATGGTTTTAGCTTCAATACCAACTGCTAATATAGCTTTTTTGCTGTAAGGGCCATTGGGACCATCTTCATGTCGAATTGCTACGACAGAGGGCTCATCTAAAACAATACCCTTGCCTCGAATATAAATTAACGTGTTGGCAGTACCCAAATCGATAGCAATATCATTTGCCATGAATTGATCGAAACTAAATAATTTTTTAAGCATGGTTGTCGTTTAGAATTCTTTAAAAAAAGTGGCGCTTCAAACCCAAGAAAGGTCAATAGAATCAGGGTATAATACATGATATTGATCAATAAATTAACAGCTTTTCTTTAGAAAAACAGGAATTCTATTTGTATGTCGATTACGCATGACGAAATCAAAAAAATTGCCCATTTGGCACGCATTAAAATTACCGAAGAAGAAGCAGATGCAGCGCTTAAAAAATTATCAGGCATATTAAATCTGATTGAAGATATGAAAAAGGTGGATACCAGTAATATTTCCCCCATGGCACATGCACAATCTGTCTCACAAAGACTTCGTGATGATGTCGTCACAGAAACAAATCAAAGAGAAAAATTACAAAAAATTGCGCCAGAAGTGAGTGGTGGCTTATATATCGTGCCTCAGGTGATTGAGTAATCATGAAAGACTGGAGCATCAAAGAAATCTCAAGTCTTTTGAGAGAAAAGAAAACATCTAGCGTTGAGATTACAACCGACTATCTTCAACAGATTAAAAAAAAGAATCCCGAGATCAATGCCTTTATTACGGTAGACGAAAGTCGCTCTTTAGCCCAAGCCAAGCTTGCAGATCAGAGAATTCAAAGCGGTGAAGGGGATGTATTCACAGGTATCCCTATTGCGCAAAAAGATATTTTTTGTGCAGAAAATTGGCTCACTACTTGTGGTTCTAAAATGCTCCATAATTTTGTGGCGCCATACGATGCGACAGTCGTCAAAAAATTTAACGAAGTAGGGGCCGTCAATTTAGGCAAAACTAATATGGATGAATTCGCGATGGGATCATCGAATGAAACGTCTTATTTTGGTGCCGTTAAAAACCCTTGGGACCTAAGTCGCGTTCCAGGCGGAAGCTCAGGTGGCAGTGCCGCAGCGATTGCAGCTCGCATGTGTCCTGGCGCTACAGCCACAGATACGGGAGGCTCCATTAGACAACCCGCTTCTTTATGCGGGCTCACAGGGTTAAAACCAACTTATGGCTTAGTTTCCCGCTACGGCATGATTGCATTCGCATCAAGCTTAGACCAAGCAGGCCCTATGGCGAAATCATCAGAAGACTGCGCCATGATGATGAATGTCATGGCAGGCTTTGATACAAAAGACTCCACATCGATTGATCACAAAAAAGAAGATTACACAAAAAATATTGACCAGTCGATCGAAGGCTTAAAAATTGGGTTACCTAAAGAATATTTTGCAGAAGGCTTAGATGGTGATGTTGCAAAGGTGATTGAAGCCGCAATTGATCAATATAAAAAATTAGGTGCCACGATTGTGGACATAAGCTTACCTAATACTAATTTATCGATTCCTGTTTATTATGTTTTAGCGCCCGCCGAAGCTTCAAGTAATTTATCGCGATACGATGGTGTGCGTTTTGGCCATCGCACAAGCCAATACGATGATCTCATGGATATGTATTGTAAAACTCGCCAGGAAGGCTTCGGCGAAGAAGTGAAGCGTCGTATTTTAATTGGGACTTATGTATTAAGTGCAGGTTATTACGATGCCTATTATTTAAAAGCACAACAAATACGTCATCTCATTTCAGAGGATTTTAAAAAAGCTTTCCAATCATGTGACGTGATCATGGGACCTACCGCACCATCGACCGCCTTTAAAGCAAACGAAAAAATTGATGATCCA
Organism: Methylophilaceae bacterium; assembly: GCA_014190615.1. Lineage (GTDB taxonomy): Bacteria > Pseudomonadota > Gammaproteobacteria > Burkholderiales > Methylophilaceae > Methylopumilus. The sequence goes on along the minus strand of BJGS01000043.1, from coordinate 2,760 downwards.
GTGACTATGTATCTGCAAGACATCTATACGATTGCAACTAATCTTGCAGGCTTACCAGGCATGAGTATCCCAGCAGGATTTGTGAACAAACTTCCGGTAGGCATACAAATCATTGGTAATTATTTTGATGAAGCGCGCATGCTTAATGTGGCACATGAATTCCAAAAAGCAACTGATTGGCACAAAGCCATCCCTGAAGGAGCGCTTTCATGAATTGGGATGTCGTGATTGGTATTGAAACGCATGTGCAACTTCAAACCAAAACTAAAATTTTTTCAGGCGCTTCCACCGCATTTGGTGCAGAGCCTAATACGCAGGCATGTGTATTATCTATTGCGCTTCCAGGCACACTTCCAGTTTTAAATTATGAAGCGGTGCAATGTGCCATTAAATTTGGACTAGCAACTAATGCTGAGATAGCCCCGCGATCTATTTTCGCTCGTAAAAATTATTTTTATCCTGACCTACCTAAAGGCTATCAAATTAGTCAATATGAATTACCAGTGGTCGGTAAAGGATTGCTCGAGATCGAAGTGGGTGATATTAAAAAAACAGTGCGAATTACACGAGCCCACTTAGAAGAGGACGCTGGAAAGTCAACACATGGCGTCGTTGAAAATGGCACAGGCATTGATTTAAATCGCGCAGGCACGCCGCTTTTAGAAATTGTGTCTGAGCCGGATATGACTTCAGCCGCAGAAGCGGTTGCGTATGCAAAAAAATTACATGAGCTTGTGCAATGGATTGGTATCTGTGATGGCAATATGCAAGAAGGAAGTTTTAGGTGTGATATCAATGTGTCAATAAAACCTAAAGGCACAGATAAATTAGGGACACGTCGCGAAATTAAAAATCTAAATTCATTTAAGTTTATTGAGCAAGCCATTCATTATGAAACGCAATGGCAAATTGAGATGTTAGAAGAAGGCAAAACGATTCAACAAGCGACTGTGCTCTTCAATCCTGAAACAGGCGAAACAAAAGCAATGCGCTCCAAAGAAGAAGCAAACGACTATCGTTATTTCCCAGACCCTGATCTTTTGCCTTTAGAAATTTCTGATGAAGAGATAAGTCAAATTAAAAAAAGTATGACCGAATTACCGCATCTCATGAAAGTAAGACTAGAAAAAGATTATCAATTGTCATCGTATGATGCTTCAGGTATTACGAGTGACAAACATGTAGCGGATTATTTCTTCGCAACTTTAAAAGAAGGTGCGGAACCTAAGCAAATTGCGAACTGGATTTTAGGTCAATTATTTTCGAAATTGAATGAATCTAATTTATCGATCGAACATTCACCGATTAAACCTGAAGTATTGAGCTTACTTTTAAAACGTATTCAAGATGGCACGATTTCAAATAATGGCGCCAAACAACTTTTTGAAAAGTTATGGGTGAGTCCAGATATTGAAATTGATGCGTTCATTGAATCGGAAGGTTTAAAACAAGTTTCAGATAGCGGCCTTATTGAAACGATGATTGATGAAGTCTTAAAAAATAACCAAGCCATGGTCGATGAATATCGATCAGGCAAAGAAAAAGCGTTCAATGCCCTTGTGGGTCAAATTATGAAAGTTTCTAAAGGTAAGGCGAACCCAGGTCAGGTCAATGACTTGCTTAAGAAAAAATTAAGTTAAGTTTTAATACCGTATTCTTTTTGATAGGCGCGCATGGCATCCATATGAGATGCGAAAGTTTCATGATTTTCTATATACCGCATGATTTCTTTTAAAGAAGTGAGATGGCAGATGGGTAAATGATGCGTCTCTTTTATTTCATCTACAGCTGAGAGCGAGCCACTACCTTTTTCTTCTCGATCAATAGAAATCGCAATCCCCGAAGGTTTAGCACCCTCATCTAAGATAAGACTCACTGACTCATTCACAGAAGTTCCTACAGAGATCACATCATCCACAATCAGGACCTGCCCTTTTAAAGGCGCACCAATAATGACACCCCCTTCGCCATGATCTTTTTTTTCTTTGCGGTTAAATGCAAAAGGCACATTGCGACCCATCGATGCAAATGCAATGACGATGGAGGCGACCAGAGGAATGCCTTTGTAGGCAGGACCGTAAAGCATATCAAATGGAATGTTTGAGGCTTCAATGGATTTAGCGTAAAACATACCAAGCTTCATCAGGCTCTCACCGTCATTAAAAAGACCTGTATTGAAAAAGTAAGGACTTAGGCGACCAGCTTTAGTTTTGAATTGACCAAACTGTAAAACCTGTTTTTTTAAGGCAAATTCGATAAACTCTTGATTTGAATGATCCATAGATAAATCGGTAGAGAAGAATTATGAGAATTATAACGCTAAACATGAATGGAATTCGATCTGCATCGAATAAAGGCACTTTTCATTGGCTGGATTCACAAGATGCGGATTTCATTTGTGTGCAAGAAGTGAAAGCACATGACAGTGATCTAAGTCATGACATGAAAAACTATGGCGAATATACAAGCTATTTTAGTTTTGCAGAAAAAAAAGGTTATAGCGGGGTAGGTATTTATACACGAAAAAAACCTAAAAAAATTATTCGTGAAATTGGCCTTCCACTTTTCGACAGTGAAGGTCGATATCTTGAGCTGATGTTCGATAACTTAAATGTCGTCTCGATTTATTTGCCCTCAGGTTCAAGTGGTGAAGAACGACAAGCATTTAAATTTGAAGTCTTAGATTATTTATTGCCTTATTTAAAAAAACGTATGAAAGATAATGTGCCTATGGTCATTTGCGGGGACATGAATATTGCA
>BJGS01000042.1 GCA_014190615.1 Methylophilaceae bacterium | reverse complement strand
TATAAAGTCCTTTGGCTTTTAGAGCTTCAATAACAGGATTCTCTGCGTTGCGTTCAATATGAACGGTATCAGGGTCAATATTATGGTTATGAGTTGGCTTTTTTGGTCTGGTGCCTTTTTCTTTTAGTTCAATTTCTAAACCATCAACAATTTCTTGAACTGAGTATCTTAAATCTGGTTGCCACTCGATCAATTTACAATCAAAGCCATTTTTACCGTTAATAGCGACCGGTAAACGTCCGATTCTTCCCGTTGCACCATTAGCCCCTGCATCACATAAATTGGCGGCAATAACCCCATCAACTAATTGATTTGCTTTAACAGCATCCGTTAAAGGTTCGTCTAAAATATAACCGTATTGATAGTTACCCTTGGATGTTTCAATTATCCAACTCGGCGCAAGTCCTATACGTTCAATATCAACTTTAGTACCTACATCATCACAGAGTAACCAGTGATATTTTTCAAAGTGTGTTTTACGTCTTTTGTATTGTCCATCTAGTGGGTTAAAGCTCGAACAACTAAGATAATTATTTTTATCATTAGGTAGCGAACTTTTCCCTTTTACATAGTCTTTACCAAACCAAGTGGCAGGCTTTACTTCGTTAGGATTACCTTTAAAACTAACAACAATAGGTCTAACTGAACTAATCTCACCGAATACACCTTCAATAAAATCATCATTGGTTATATGTGAAAAATCGGTTGTATTTACCTCGTTAAGCAAAACTGGCAAAGTTTTATTTTTATGTTCTTTATATACTTCTGATTGGTCAATTACTCCAATAACATCAAAATCAGCCAGTAGTGCATCACTAATGTTAGAATTAGACTGTAAATTGTTTGATATGCTGTCCGCGTGTGGCGCGCGGGTGGCTTTCATGCTGCCCCCCCTAAACGTTCAACTAACGCTCTAATATCTTCTACTTTCCACGCTACTGAACGCGCCCCCAACTTTACAGGTTTAGGATATAGGCCGCCTTTCACACCATTTAGCCAAGATGTACGCCCTAGTGGAATTAGCCCAAGAACTTCAGCAAGTTTTAAGAATCCAATCTCTGGTAATTGTTTATTTGTGTGTGTCATTTTTAATGAATCTCTATATGTTTAAAGAGATTCAAAATTAATAGCCAGCTTGGAATTAGCCGGCTAATCCCGACAAAATTTATTTATTGCAGTCTGTCCACCAATCCGTCAGCGTACCATGCTTAATGTCTTCTTCTATGTATTCTACTTCTTTATGAGTTATGATTAATGTGTACTGATTAAATTTGGCCATCTTCGCTCTAACCAAGTTTTCAATACTTCCTGTTGTAATTTCTAATTTTAGGCCGTCAATACTATCGTTTGCTGCTGATTCGATAAATTCAGCCAGTTTATGCTCACCAAAGCGCCACTTACTCATTGATTTCATTGTCAAAGTTCTTAACTCTTTCTTGTGGCGTTCTTTCTTAGCTCTATCGCTTTGCTTGTAGTTGCCCTCGGTGTGGTTGTGTATCGCCTGCACTAGGCCTGTGCTTATTGGGTTTTTATTAAGGTAATCGGTAATATCAGAGCCACCATATTCAGCTGAACGGCGCATTTTAGCTAGTGTTTCCGCTCCCTTCATGGCCTTATCGCCAGTTACAAAAAATTGCCCGAAGCTTGCAGCGCAATCAAGGAATCCTTCAGGGACTTTATAGCCATTTTTAGCTCGTCGTGCCAGCCGTTGATAAATTAACCATTCTTTTTCTGATGCCGTTTTTTTCATTAGCTACACCATCTTTTTTAACTCTATAACCTGCGCACCATTTTTTAGATTATCCAAGTAATCACTCCAGCTTTGCATCATCTTATGGCGTTCTGCTAAATGGGATGTTCTGTTGTAGGCTCTGCCATTTGCATCACGAACAGCGTGCGCTAATTGATGCTCAATAAAATCAGGTCGGATACCTAGAACTTCATCAAGTATGGTTCTAGCCATTGCACGGAAACCATGAGCAGTCATTACATCTTTGCCATACCCCAATCTTTTTAATGCCGCATTAAGTGTATTTTCACTCATACATCTGTCACCACGTGGCGTGCGTTCAGATGCAAATATAAAGCGACCATGGCCGGTTAATGGATGAAGCTCTAGGAGTATTGCAATAGCTTGGGTGGATAACGGAACAATATGTTCAGTTTTTGTTTTGGTGACAAAATAACGCCATTCTCTAGCATCAAAGTCAATATGCTTCCATTCAGCAGCTCTCAATTCGCCAGGCCTTACAAATACCATAGGTGCAAGTTTCAATGCGCTTATGGCGGATAGTGATCCTTGATAGCTATCGATTGCGCGTAGTAATTCGGCAGCTTGTTTAGGTTCTGTAATGGCTGCAAAATGTTCGCCTTTAGCGGGTGGTAATGCTCCACGCAAATCTGGCGTTATATCTCGATCAACTCGGCTTGTCGCCACGGCATAACGGAATACCTGTCCGCAAATTTGCAATGTTCTATGTGCGGTTTCAATAGTACCTCGATCTTCTACACGTCTTAAACAAGCCAGAATATCTTTGGGCAAAATATCAGTTATTGGTTTATTGCCTAGCCACGGAAAAATATTTCTTTCCAGCATACGTTTAGATCGATTATTTTTATCATCCCAATCATTAACTTTTTTAGCACCCCATTCTCTGGCAACTATTTCAAAACTATTGGCGGCACTTTCCGCTCTTGATTCTTTAATCGCTTTTTTGTTTTCGCTGGGGTCGATACCATCAGTAATTTGTTTTCTAGCGATCTCTCTTTTTTCTCTGGCATCTTTTAAAGTAGTTTCAGGATATACACCAAGAGCTAATGTTTTACGTTTACCTTCAAAACGATAATCTAGGCGAAAGTATTTACTACCATTGGTATGAATATAAACATACATACCTTTTTCATCTGGCAGCTTATAAGGCTTGTCTGGACGTGGCTTTGCGGCTTTTATGGCGGTATCTGAAATAGTCATTTGACGGTACAAGATTTATAAAAGTTTAATATACCGTTATTTATACCGTCATAATATTTGAATGTCAACGAACCCTAACAACCCTTACAGACATAAAAAAACCCGCTAGACTATGTAATCTGCGGGTTTAATGTATCTCTATGAACCTTATTAAATCTACCCATGGAGGCTGCGGGCTCTATCGAATATTACTCTGTATAACCTTATTTTACTGAATTGTTGAATCATAAAATAAAATTATACCGTCATTTATACCGTCATAAATGAAAGCACTCTAATTTCTTGCTCCGAAACCAACCTGACGTCGCAATGATCTCAACTTATCAATCTGACAAAAAAGGCCAGTATTTAAAAAATACCTTAAGCATTTTCAATATCCTAATTTTTCACAGAAATAATCCCATAATACCCAGCTGATTTTTCAAAAATTATTTTGCCTGTTGAGCTATCTTTTATTTTCAAATTTAATAATGCGTAATTATTAGAATTTTGGGTTGTAATTTTGAATGAGTTTTCTAAGGGGATCATTAAAATATAATTACCGTAACCAGCCTGATCGAGGTCTATATATTGATACATTTTATAAAAACTACCATTTTGAAGCTCAAATGTAGTAGCAAAACCAAAATCATTGGGATAAAAACAAAACTGAGGGGGTTGTGTACTTACCCCAAGAGTGCAGGTTAACACTGCGATAAAAGGATATTTCCCACTTTTAATCTTTTTGTTGTACTCTTCTTCTGCCAATTTTTGCTGATATATTTGATTGGCTAATGCCACTTTCTTATTTTCTTCGTCTTGCTTTTGTTTTTTTCTTGTACTCTCAATAGATTCAGGCGTTTCTGATGCCCCAACATGATCGATATAGGAGGGATTATTCATTTGTTTCATTTGTTCCCATGCAACCGGTTCGCTCACGCAACCAGTGGCCATAATCATAGTCAATAAATAGACCCATAACGTTTGGCTAGGCTCAATTTTATGAATTAAAGATTTATACGAATCCATACTTAATGTCCTTCTAAATGATTGCGAACAGAAGCAAAATCAGCACTTTCAAAATTTAGCTCATTTGTATTGTCCCTTTCAATTAGGATTTTTTGAGTTCTACTAACGAGACTAACTAGGTAGTCCTTTTCTTCATTACTATCTGGGACTTCTAATTCATTTCCATTTATACACAACCCATGAACTCGAATTGATCTACCATTGATTTTATATACTCGGTTATTTCCAATATCTGAAGTAGTTCCATCTTCTTTACAAATCTCTTGATTATTGTTGAGTATACTAATCATAATTTTGTTAGTGCTTACTTCATTATCAGCAACTAAAAATACATGACGACTATTTGATGATTTCAGCCAATATCCAGCACTAGGAATTTCTACCCATCTATTTATTTCGTTTTCAGCTCTAAGGACATTAGTTTTTACAATCTCATCAGTATTTAATGACGTTGAGTCTACCTTGCGAGCACCTTCATCACGATACACCTCCTCAGCCAAATTATTTTCATTATTTTTAAGCATAAAAATATAGGATTTATTCCCACTTAAAGCCCCATCAACTATTTGTCTGACATGGCCAATTTTTTTATCATCTACATATGCTGATGCTAAATTCGAAGAGCATGCCGTACAAAGACCTAAATTCGATAGCTTTTGATTAATTATTTCGTAAAGCCTACCATCTTCAGTGCGAGTTATTGCTTTGTAAGGCTTACCTAATACCTTTGCAATAGACTCAACCTCTAAAGCATTTACATAACCCCTATCAACAATTGAATCAATTCCATTTATATCAATTGGATCATTACAAAGATAGAACCAAACAGATTCGTGATATCTGTTCCAATAATCATCTTTTAATTTAGCTTCTATAGCTAATCTTTGCCGAGGATCGTCATCTTCCCCCTTGTAGTCACTGAGATCTTTACAACTAACGCTGACAGACTGATCCTGAACTTCTTTAGTAATGATGTCCCCTTTCAATTTCCCAGAATGCTCCTCAAAAGTAGTAGAAGATTCGGATTCTATAATGTTATTTGTTGATGATGGCCTAGTGTTAGTTAAATAAAGAAATATACCTAATATAAAGGGAATGAAAATTATAATTAACCCTTTACGAATAGCCGATTTATTAACTTTATTGATTCCTTTAATAGGACAGCCACAACTTGGGCATGCCATAGCTAGACTACTAATTTGTTGATTACATTCTTTACATTTAATAAGTGCCATATTTTATATCTCTAGCTATTGTCTGCAGCCAATTGTATGCTTACAATTGAAATAGATACATAAAATTTAAGTGAATAGCGTGAACTAATCAATGACTATTAATACCATGAAAAAACTAATACTACTTTTGTTACTTCTCGTTTCTACTAATGTCTTTGCATTAACACTAGAGGAGCAATTGAATGAAAATAATAAATTAGAGGACATCGTTAAAACAAAAGCAAAGTTACTTATGGATGATACTGTGTATCTGTCTTGTGTAAATATAAGTCACGGAAATACTTACAGTTATTTCTTCTACAAGGGCAATGTTATTGATGGTGAATACACTATGTTTATTAAAAACCCTTCAGTTCTTCAAGGTTCGCCAGATGTAATTACTAAATCGCCATCACTTGTTGATACATATATTTCAAAAGACTATATTCTTTTCTACAAGATCATGAATGATAGAGAATTTGAATACGCACATATGTGGGTAAAATATACAAAAAACACTAATCTGATTACTTGGAATCCATATCAATTAAAGGGGTTTTTAATTGAATACCATATGGATACAAATAGATTATATTATCGAGCATGTGAATCATGCCCTATTGTCACATTCCAATGTGAAATTAAATCAGAAAAGAAAGATATTCAATAAAATTGATTTTACAATTGAACTAATAATTTGACTTGAAGGTATACCATTACCTCAAGATTATACTTTATAGCAAATATTCCAACAATTGGCTTGTTGGTATGGCATTTTTCCATAACTTCACTATCACTAACCGTCAAGAAACGCCAAAAATTGAAAAATACTTTAGAGGCATTAACTTTAGAATTTTTTCCAGTAACAGTGATTTTGGCATTAATACACACCTAAAACCTAAATCCCTTGGCAATATCCTTGTATGTTATATCTTTAAATGAGGTGAAAAATTTATATTTAACTGCGTTCTTTGCCACGATTACCTTGCCCTCTGGTGTTTTTGCTCCTGTACTATGTTCCCATGGTTTCCATTGAAGGATTAGCTCCGATTGCCGTTTTCGTTCTGCATCTGTCCAGTGTCGCATTGGGTATCTCCGTTAATAGTTCATTTTAAATTATGGTAAAGCTAGATTATATAAAAATAGATTTCTGAAGCAACTTTCATAGTACCTCTGCAAAAATAGATAACACCACCATAGGCTAATGCTGATGATGGGTATAAGAAAAATCGGTTTATCGGTTTTATCGATTATTAATACCCCACTGACCAAATTTGGCAGTTTTTTTTATTTACGTTATCACATTAAAACTCTGAGTACATTTCCATTATTTCCTTACGCTTCATAGTTGCGCGCCCTTTTTTTGTATGTACAGATGCGCTAGGTGCTAAAAGACTATTTAAGCATCGCCCTGTATGTGTAACATGTGTTGTTAACTCTAAGCTTAAACTTATAATTTTGCGTATTAACTCACGACTACGAATATAATTCTCTAAGCCACTATTTTGATCACTGAATGTTTTAAGTATGAACGCCTCAAGTTTTAAAACGTTGACGTTTAAGCCCGAGCAATCATCAGTTAACCCAATCAATACCCTGAAATTGCTTTGTAATGCGTCATTCAAAAAGGGATGATATGTTTTCAATAATTCACTACAGCCATTCCCCCACTTTTCAACCGTCTGATTTATATACTCCTCTGTACCTTTGGCCTGTGCTTCTATGCCTAGACTACTACCGATAATGTCGCTTATGAGCTTTTTGCTGTGATTATATTTATCGGTATTCGTTTTCCCCCCATCAAAAATCTTGAACAGAAATGCCTCAAGGTTAAACACTGAAGGAATAAGGTGGTCAGCTATCAGAGCTAATGCTGTCTTGTTGCTGTCTAAGGAGAGTTCTACTTGATATAACATGAGTTATCCTATGGATTTTTGTTCTTAATAAACTGAGTTTGGTGTTATTGCTTACCTGAATGCAGTTGCAGATAAGCAATATAGAGATTAGATAAAGTACAAAATTAAAATTCGTCATCATCATCTAAGAAATCATTACTGCCAGTTTTGCTTAGCGGGGGATTAATAACCGAAAAAACTGATAGAACCGATTGATGGTTGATATTTTCAATCTGCCACTTTGATGCATTAGATGAAACACTCTTATCCGCAACAAGCCTTAATCCATCCACAATACGACCAGCATGACGTTTTAACCACCACCCTAATTTACGTCTGCTTATTGTTCCATCTCGCTCGGCGGCTACGTCGTGTATAACTTCGCGTAGTTCTGGAGTATTAAATAAATTCTCAACAATTGTTTTAACACTGGTGGAATAAGTGCCGTACTTTTCAAACCATAGCCTTAAGAACTCACCTAAATACTCACGATCAGGGTCATGAGCCATTGTGTCAAATACGCATTGTGCGGGGTCTTCAAGCCCAAGCCATAACAATGGTTGCCTGCATAAAAATGACCACTCACCGTATGAATTTAAAGGTTTAACTTCGGTTTTAGGTCTACCCGCAACAATCCACGCCCTAATGATTGTTAAAGCCGCGCTAATGTATGCGCCTCTGTTTTCTGTAACATCATTAACCGGATTATTTTTAAAAAAACGGGTTGCCGGTGTTTCACATTGCGGGTCAAGTGTAATGGTTATAACTCGGCGCGTTGCATCTCTCACTGGTTGCACATTATTACCTGATGATAAAAATAGTACATTAGTCGATGCGTCTTGAGTCTTGCTTTGTCCTAGTATTCGACCATTAACAAACTCTTCCGTTAATGCTGTCATTAAACTGGCATAGGGCATTAAATCAATCGTTAAATTATCAAAAAAGATGATAGCGGGTGCAGTCAAGAACTCTGCAAACAATAGCTTTTTCATCTCTTCATCATCACTAGGGAATGTGTGAGGCGTAGAACTAGCCGGTGTTGCAAACAGTGAGATTATTTGACACAAAAATGACTTACCACTTCCAATAGAATGTGCGTCTACATGGAACATGGGCGCAACTTTTAAACTCGTTCTGATAGAAGCGGTTAATATTCCAGATAACGCCGCACTTCGATCATGCTCACACTTAAAATCAACCTCGCTTAATAACGCCTTTAGTTTATCTAAAGCTTTTTCTGCATCAGCGCGTGTGGGTGCTTTAGGGATGTTATAGTCTTGTGCGTTAAAAACTCCAAACATGTGCGTTTGAGCATCATATCCAGCCGTGTTAACTAATGAACCATCATTTCTTAAATGGGGCTGTCGGGCAATACCTTTTAAATAAGGTAAATGTGCATAGTTCTGTGCATCAGATAATATCTTGATATGTCTTTCTGTTGGGTCTGTCGGATACCAGTCTTTCTCACGTTTATCGAATCGCTCCCATATTGCTAAGGTTGACGCTACCCGTGTTAATGCCGGTACTGATAATGTTTGTACGTTGATGCTACCTGTTTTCGGGTCGGTCACGATAATGGCAATGCACCCGCCGCGTTGGTAGTGCTTACCTGTAGAAGCTAGCTCTATCTCTATCCTGCTAACGATCTGTTCGATCTCACCCGCAATTACTCGAATAGTCGGCAAATGTTTAGCAGTCTTTCTTTCGATACCCAAGTAATTGAGTAGATAACTTATCCGTAAGCCCTCACAATGCCCATGCTGACATTTGAAGCCCCCAAGAGGGTATGATTCTGACGGTTCAAAATAAGCTGTGCCGTTATCAACGGCCCCTGTATGCTCATTTACGTTAGGGCAAGTTATATCGTGCTTACCATCATCAATAACTTTTTTATAAAGTCCTTTGGCTTTTAGAGCTTCAATAACAGGATTCTCTGCGTTGCGTTCAATATGAACGGTATCAGGGTCAATATTATGGTTATGAGTTGGCTTTTTTGGTCTGGTGCCTTTTTCTTTTAATTCAATTTCTAAACTATTACCAATTTCTTGAA
>BJGS01000041.1 GCA_014190615.1 Methylophilaceae bacterium | reverse complement strand
TATCGACGTGCAATCCATATCCAACACCTGTAATGCCCAAAATGACTACATCTTTATAGGTCACTGGGGCCATAGCAATACCTACACCGGTTTGCCCATACACATCCTTTTGACTCTTGCTGTCGGACTGACTTAGGGAGTTACTACTTTCAAATTTATTATCATTATCTGCAACATCAATATCCCAGATTTTTTTACCTGTTTTCGCATCTAAGGCAACAAGTCTTGCATCAACGGTACCGATAAAAATTTTATTACTTGAATAGGCCAATCCTCGATTTGCAGGTCCGCAACACATTCTCCAGTTGTCTCTTTTTTTATGGCTATAACGCCATAATTCCTTACCTGTTTTTGCATCTAAAGCCACTACATGGTTATGCGGAAGACTTATAAACATCACATTATTAATAACCAATGGAGATGCTTGAAATGTCGCTGCAACACCGGATTTAAATTTCCAAGCGAGTTCGAGATTTTTGACGTTATCTTGATTGATCTGAGTTAAGGTCGAAAATCGTTGATTGCTAAGATTTTTACCGTATGAAGGCCATTGCTCGTCTGAGCCAAATTTAAATGACGGAAGCTTGGGAAGAGCAATCTTATCGAAAGACAGGGAATCTAGAGAAATAGAATCCATAGAAGCGCAGCCTGTGATGATGAGAAAAAAGAAGCTTAATAGCACCGCTCGGATAGATTTCAACGTAAACCCTTTCAAAACAACTGTGTGAGATTAGTAGATTAATAAAGCACTTTATGGATAATGCCTAATACTGATATCTTATCTCAAGCGATCTTTTTTTAATACCAGATATAGACTGACAAAATCTTATATGCAAAAAAAAATATTAATTATTGGAGCAGGTATTACAGGCTGTTCATTAGCATATTTTTTAGCGAATACCGGATGGGATGTAACACTGCTGGAGAGTCAAGATGAGATAGCTCGTGGGGGGTCGGGAAATCCAGTTGCAGCGATTTACCCTAAATTTATGCTTAACGATAAGGCATACAATGATTTTATGCTGAAAAGTTTTGTGTTTACTACAGCATGGGTAAATCAATTAGGTCTAAATAAAGATGATTATCGATTTGACGGTGCGATTGAAGTTTTAGAGGACGCATATGCTCATAAATTAGAAATTAATTTATCAGGGAAAATTGCAAACCAAGAAATTTTTTTAAGCTTATTAGATAAGCCAATACTTAAAAAATATTTAATGAATCAGGATTCAAGGGGGCTTCTCTTTCATCAAGGAGGCTGGGTAAATCCAATAGCCCTATGTCGGCATTTAGTAAATCATTCAAATATTAAAATACTCACGAACCAGGAAATGATATCGATTGAAAAATTGAATGATCAATGGATACTTAAAACTAAAAATCAAAAAAATTTCAATGCTTGTCATGTTGCTATTTGCAATGCAGAACATCTACATCAATTTGATCTAACTCAACATTTACATACAGATGCATTCCGAGGACAGATCAACTGGGTAAATTCAACTTCATTTCAAATGCCTTCTATTGTCATCTGTGATAAGGGGTACTTAGCGCCTCACATGCAAGATATGCATATTTTTGGTGCAACTTATGCCATGAATGACTTTAATAAAGACTTAAGATTAAGCGATACAAGAAAGAATATAGCCTCAATAAAAGAAATACATCATGAGTTTTATAATTATTGTCTAGAGCAAAAAACAATTTCTGGCAGAGTGGCTTGGCGAGCATCCACAAGAGATAGAAAGCCCTATGTCGGTTGCGTATTTAATAATCAATTATTTAAAAAAATGCGCGTCAGAGAGCTTGCACAGACAGATCATCTCCCATGGTTAGACAATTTATATGTTGCAAGCGGTTTTGGCTCAAGAGGGTTTACATTTGCCCCCTACTGCACTTTCGTTCTTGCCAATTTAATCAACAAGAATTTATCTAAAGAAGATAAAGAAACACTTAATTATACAAATCCGGAAAGATATAGGCTCAAAAAAATGAGTTTAAAAAAAGCAGCGAGTCGGATATTTAAGGTATAAATTTACATCATGTCAAAAATGCTTATTAATCTTGCAAAAAAATATGAAGAAGAAGGCAATCTTGTAAGCGCTATTGAAACACTTAAAAAAGCACTTCAAGCTAAACCTAACGATCTATTTATTCAATTAGAATTGGGCAATCTCTGTGCTTTAAACAAACAATTTGTTGATGCAGTAGGATATTTTAGAAGCGCCTATACGGCCTTTAAAGATAATCTTGACATTAAAAATGCGCTTTGTTTTTCATTGTCAGAGCTCGGTAATGACTACCAAATGCAGTCAAAATTTTCATTGGCTGAAGCTTGCTTTGAAGAGGTTATTCAATATGAAAAAAATAATTGGACTTATTATTACAATTTAGCGAACGCAAAAGATAAGCTTCAAAAGAAAGATGGGGCTTATCAATACTACCAAAAAGCATTAAGTCTTAACGATCAAGATGCTGATCTTTGGAACAATTTAGGCAATGTAGAGCGTGAACTAGGCCGTCTAGACAAAGCTGTGGCCTCTTATGAGCGCGCATTAACTATAAATCCCCTCTTATTCCATGCTTGCCTTCATCTCACCCATCAAAAACAACATATGTGTGATTGGCAAGGGATTGAACAGCTTTTCCAAAAAATATGCTCTATTGTGAAAACAAATCCCGAGTCGCTTATTTCGCCTTTCGCTTTTACTTCAAACCCATTATCTTCATCTCAAGAACAACTGGCATGTGCGAATCATTGGACACAAAATCACTTTAAAGGCCAATCATTCGAAAAAGGCAGATGGAAAAGAAAAAATAAAATTCGTATCGGGTATTTGTCATCAGACTTTAAACTGCATCCCTTATATTTTTTAATACGCGATGTTATTAAATATCATGATCGAGATATTTTTGATATTTATGCTTACGATGCGAGCCCAAATGAAAAAACAAACGAACGAACTAAGCTTATTAGTTTATTTGATCATTATCGTGATATCTCAATTACAAATGATGAAGATGCTGTGACTCTTATCAATAATGACGAAATTGATGTATTGATTGATTTAACAGGCTATACGAACAACAGTCGAGCATTTATTGCCCCAAGACTTAAAAATACAATCACTATCAATTGGCTAGGTTACCCCGGCACGATGGGCTTTACACAAGAAAAATCACTCTACGAATTTATCTTAGCTGATGATTTTATTATTCCTGAAGCTGATGAAAAATATTATGCAGAATCTATTCTAAGACTGCCCTTTGCCTATCAGCCGAATATAGAAAATCGTAGTCAATCGAATCAGAAAAATCGGCAAGATTACGGTATACCTTCTGACGCTTTTGTATATTGTGCTTTTAATCAATCGTTCAAAATTACTGAAATCATATTCAAAGCTTGGCTTACTCTTTTACAAAAATATCCGAAAAGTATTCTTTGGTTAACGCACTCAAATAACTGGGCTACAAGTCATTTAAAAAGCTATGCGGAGAAATATGGTATTAAATCTGAAAGAATTATTTTCGCAACACGCGTTCCTAATCAGGAACATATTGCTCGCCATGCCTTAGCAGATATTTATTTAGATACCCTACCTTATAACGCACATACTTCTGCCAGCGACGCTTTATCTATGAATTTACCTATTGTCACACTTAAGGGTAAAACATTCCCTTCAAGAGTTGCAGGAAGCTTGCTTCATAGCTTAAATTTAGATGAGCTAATTACCGAAGATATTGACAAATATATTCAATGCGCTTCTAAGCTCACTGAAGATTTAACATATAGAAAAAATATAATTCAAAGGCTCAAAGAAGCCAAATTAACTTCACCGAACTTCCAACCGCAGTTATTTGTAAAATCATTGGAAAGTATCTATCAAAGGCTCATTTAATTTTGCGCAGCAAGAATAACACCAGTAACAATCAAAATTCCACCCAGCCACTCCTTAAGTGAAATAGTTTCACCTACAAGAAAATAAGATGAAATTGCAGCGACCACAATTTCAAATAGAAAAAAACTAGATGCCTCCACTGCTTTAATTTGTGTAACGCCAAATTGTACAAGTAATGTTGAAAAAAATAAGCTCAATGCAATCACCATCATAATCGCACCATCTACCAGCGTGAAAAAATCTAATGTTGGCATCGTATTTCTATCAAACATGATGCATATCATGGCTACTATTATCACACCGAGCCAAATTGCTAGTGCTTTTTGATTGATTGTCATATGTTCATGTTTCCGTGTCATAACATTGGTTATAGCAAAACCTGCGCCAGAACTAAGAGCGAACCAATCACTCCTTGAGTCTAAATGAATCAGATAACCTGGCTCCCAAAACATAATGAAAGCTCCAATAAGAGAAATAAATACAGCGATGTAATGACGTTTTTTCGTATCTTCATTCAGCATAAAATGTGCTAAAAAAATAGTCCAAACAGGGGAGAGATAAAATAAAAGCATGACACGCACTACCTCTCCATCAATAACAGCGAGAACATAACTAATATTGGTATAACCTGCGACGAGAGCAAGAAGCCAAAAATCTTTTGACCATATGGGAACCTTTTTTTTAGCAATATAGAAATAAGGGAGCGCTATAGAAATCGTCAAAATAAACACGTAAAGACTGGAATAAATACCTGAAACACCTGCTTGTGCCATTAAGCGATATGGATACCAAATGATTCCCCAGACAAAAGCTCCAAAAAGGAGAGAAAATATTGGAAAGTAAGATTTTATTTTCATAAAAGTCTAGCCTTTACGAAAGCTATAACCTCATTACTTATATCATCATTCGAACAATCAAATAAATTAAGATTTTCCATACTCCTCATCCAAGTCATTTGTCTTTTTGCCAGTTGTCGTGTTGCAAAGATAATCTTATCGATACATTCTTTTTCTTTAATATCATGATTAAAATACTCAAGGGTTTGACGATAGCCTACTGATCTCATTGATGGCATATGGCTTTGAAGTGAAGGATATTTTTGAAGCAAAGATCTTACCTCTTTAAATAAACCAGCCTCTAACATTTCATGAACTCTAAATTCAATTCGCTGGTGTAGAATTTTTCTATTGCTTGGCATTAGCCCTAATTTACAAACAGAAAAAGGAAATACATTTTTATTTTTCGATTGATGATAAGAAGATAGAGGTTTTCCTGATGAGTAAAAAACTTCTAAAGCACGGCTGATCCGCTGAGCATCGTTAGGATTTAACTTTTCTGCTGTTTCTTTATCAACGGATTTAAGTTTTTCATAAAGCTTCGGCCAGCCGATTTGGCATGCTTCTATTTCTATATCTTTTCTTAACTGCTCATCAGTCGATGGCATTTGATTAATTCCTTTTTCAAGAGCATTGAAATACATCATAGTTCCCCCCACAAGAAGTGGAATATGTCCTCGCAATATAATTTCATCAATAAGTTTTAAAGCGTCTTGTGTAAATTGCGCTACGGAATAAGCCTCGTTAGGCTTCATGATATTAATAAGATGATGTGGAGCAATATCTAAAACATCCTGTGACGGCTTAGCTACACCAATATCCATATCTCGATATATTTGTGCTGAATCAACACTAATAATTTCAAAGGGGAATCTTTTAACAAGCTCAACAGCGAGATTTGTTTTCCCAGAGGCTGTAGGACCTATCAAAAAGAAAATGACTGGCTTATCAATAGCCATAGGTTTAAAAATTCTTAGCAATATTGGGGTTGGAAGCTAAATATTTTTTTATACCAATTAAAATGTTTTTAGCTAAAATTTCTTGATGCTCGTCATTATTTAAGATCTGCTCTTCTTTAGGATTACTTATAAAAGCAGTTTCCACAAGAATAGATGGAATGTCAGGTGATTTAAGCACTGCAAATCCGGCCTGCTCAACATTGGACTTATGTAAATCATTAATATCACCTAATTGATCCAACACAAAATTCCCAAGTTTCACACTGTCATTGATGGTGGCTGATTGTGATAGATCAAGCAATGTTTTAGCAAGCATGGGATCTTTATCATCTAAACTTACACCACCAATTAAATCAGACTCATTTTCTTTGTTGGCCAAATATTTGGCAGAGGCTGAAGTGGCGCCACTTTCTGATAATGCAAATACAGAAGAACCTTTAGCCTCCGGATTTGTGAAAGCATCTGCATGGATGGATACAAAGAGATCTGCTTTTAATTTTCTTGCTTTAACGACACGTCCATGAAGAGGCACGAAATAATCATCGTCTCGCGTAAGCACAGCTTTTAATTGCTCATCATCATCAATCGCTTTTTTAAGCTTCCTAGCAATAGATAAAGTAATATTTTTTTCCAAGCTACCCGCCGCTCCTCTAGCCCCAGAATCTTCACCGCCGTGACCTGCATCTATAGCAATCACAATTTTTTTACTCATACTTTTAGCAGCTTGCGTTGGTAATGGTAATTCTTGATGTGTTTTTTCTTTATTTGTATCTTGAGGTATTTGAAGAATTTCTTTTTTGGGGGGTATAAGATCTTTTTTTTCTTTATCTTGAACGAGGGACATTAATTCATCAATTCTTGGATATACGTCAATAACCAAACGATGCTTATATCCACCTGCCGGCTTTAAAGAAAAAATATTAATTTTAGATTCAGTTCTTAATTCAATCACTACTCGACATACCTGGCTATTGAATTTAGCAACACGAATTTGTTTGATGTTAGGGTCGCTTGATAATATCTTGGTACTTAAATTTTTTAGGTCTTCATTAAGATCAATATCATGGAGATCAATCACTAAACGATCTGGATTTTTTAAGATCATTTGATCATTACTGATGGGTTTAATGGATTCAAGCGTGACTCGAGTATATTCCCTTGCAGGCCATACACGCGCAGATTCAATCGCATTTTTAGCCACGATATGGTTGGGGAATATCAGCCATATCAAGATAAAAATAATTTTTAGGTTATAGCTTTTAAACATTCGGTTCCTAGAGGTGTGTAGCTGATTAAATGAATATGACGGCCAAAGGACTCATGACTGAGCTCGATGGAAATATCAGGCTCTGGAAGAATATGTCCTGCTTTTTCTGGCCATTCCACCAAACAAATAGATGCTTTATTAAAATACTCCCTAAAGCCAGCATCATCCCACTCATATTCATCTTTAAAACGGTAAAGATCAAAGTGATAAATCGGAAATTTTTTAAGGTTATAGGGCTCTACGAGAGTGTAAGTTGGACTTTTAACTTTATCCTGATAACCTAGGCCGCGGAGTAAGCCTCGCACAAATGTTGTTTTACCCGCACCTAATTCTCCTTTTAAATATAAATTCATACCTGGACGTATATGAATCGCCATACTTTCCGCTAAACGAAGTGTTTCACTTTCGCTCTTTAAGTCATAATTAGAATCAAATATCATAGACAAAACTTATATAAAAAATTATTAAAACATGACGCACATTTGGGATCAATTAGCTTTACAAATCAAAGGCTGGGGCAGAGAGCTTGGTTTTGATCAAATTGGCATTGCTGATATCGATCTCAATCATACAAAAGATCATTATCTAGAATGGATTAAACAAGGTTTCCATGGTGAAATGCATTATATGGTAAAACACGGCTCCCGGCGATATCAGCCAGATGAGTTAGTGCCTCACACCATTAGGATTATTACAGCTAGGCTCAATTACTTCCCTGACTCTCAAAATTCAGAAGCTGTTTTACAAAACAATGAAAAAGCATTTATTTCTCGTTATGCATTAGGCCGTGACTATCATAAAGTCATGCGCTCGAAATTAAAAAAACTTTCAGAAAAAATTCAAAAAGAAGCTCATAAAAGTTTAGATAGCTCATTTGAATTTAGATTATTTACGGATAGCGCACCTGTCATGGAAGTTGAGCTTGCAGAAAAATCGGGCCTTGGTTGGCGAGGAAAGCATACTTTACTTATCAACAAAGAACATGGTTCTTGGTTTTTCCTGGGTGAAATTTATATCAATTTGCCCTTACCTATTGATAAAAAAGTAGATAACCATTGTGGCACTTGCACGAGCTGCATAGACGTATGTCCCACTAAAGCTATCATAGGACCCTATAAGCTCGACGCAAGAAAATGCATCTCTTATCTCACAATTGAGCATAGCTCTTCTATACCCTTAGAATATCGAAAACAAATTGGCAATCGCGTCTATGGCTGTGATGATTGCCAACTGTATTGCCCTTGGAATAAATTTGGTCAAACAACCAAAGAAGATGATTTCAAAGTGAGGCACGGTTTAGACGATATTGAATTAGTGGAGTGTTTTTTATGGACCGAGGCGGAGTTCATGAAGTTCATGGAAGGTAGCGCGATTCTTCGCATTGGTTATGATCAATGGCTCAGAAATATAGCGGTAGGACTTGGTAACGCTAAAACATCAGAAAGCGTTGTGAATGCCCTTAAAAGTAGACTTAACGAAGCCTCTCCGCTTGTTAAGGAGCATATATCATGGGCACTCGCAGAACATAATTTTCATATGCATTAAGTA
The DNA here is from genome assembly GCA_014190615.1 of Methylophilaceae bacterium. GTDB lineage: Bacteria > Pseudomonadota > Gammaproteobacteria > Burkholderiales > Methylophilaceae > Methylopumilus. The sequence continues at coordinate 1,380 of BJGS01000041.1, read as the reverse complement.
TGACTTTGCTATAATGCGAGGCTAAATTGCATTTTTCTCTATTAAATCTTTGAATTGAACGTTATACATGTCGCAAATTAATCAGTCGTCTACTTGGAAATCGCTTCACCAACATAAAAAAGATATCGAATCTATCTCCCTTCGCGAGATGTTTCATAAAGACCCTAATCGATTTAATCAATTTCATATTCAATTAAATGATTTACTTTTAGACTATTCAAAACATCGCATTTCGAAAGAAACCATTAGCCTCTTAGTTAAGCTTGCAAAAGAAGCAGACGTTGAGGGTTGGCGAGATCGCATGTTTCGGGGTGAAAAAATTAATTCTACCGAACATCGCTCCGTTCTTCACATAGCGCTTCGTAATCAAAACAAAATGCCCATTATTTGTGACGGCGAAGATGTCATGCCTAAAGTTAAAGATGTACTTAAAAAAATACGTCGTTTTAGCGAAGAAGTCAGATCTGGTCAATGCAAAGGCTTTACGGGCAAAACGATTACGAGTGTTGTAAATATCGGTATCGGTGGTTCCGATTTAGGCCCTGCAATGGTATGTCAGGCATTAAAACCTTACGGCTCAAAAACCATAACGCCTTATTTTGTGTCCAATGTAGATGGCGCGGACCTCTCTCAAGTATTAGAAAGATGCGATCCAGAAACAACGCTTTTTATTGTTGCCTCTAAAACATTTACCACACAAGAAACCATGACCAATGCATTTTCAGCCAGAGACTGGTTCCTGAGAGCCGCAAAAGACAGCCTACATATTAAAAAACACTTCGTTGCCTTATCCACCAACCAACATCTGGTATCGCAATTTGGAATTGATCCTGAAAATATATTTGAGTTTTGGGACTGGGTAGGAGGCCGCTACTCACTTTGGTCTGCGATTGGTCTATCCATTGCAATTTATATAGGTATGGATGGTTTCGAGGATTTACTTAAAGGCGGCTTTGAAATCGACGAACATTTTAAAACAGCGCCTATTGAACAAAATATCCCAATGATTATGGGGTTATTAGGTGTTTGGAACATTAATTTCTTTGATTGTCCTACACATGCGATCTTAGCCTACGATCAGGGCTTGTCAAAATTAGCGCCCTATCTTCAACAAACTGACATGGAAAGTAATGGTAAATTTATCAATCGTGATGGCGAACGTATCGAATTTCATACGGGCCCTGTGCTCTGGGGTGAAGTCGGCACCAATGGTCAGCATGCCTTCTATCAACTTCTTCACCAAGGTAAAGAAATTGTTCCAGCAGATTTCATTATGCCTATTGAATCCCATTACCACTTAGGTAAAGACGGTAACGAGCATCACAAAATTTTACTCTCTAACTTCATTGCGCAAACGCAATCCCTCATGCTCGGTAAAAC
>BJGS01000040.1 GCA_014190615.1 Methylophilaceae bacterium | reverse complement strand
CGGAAATAGCGCCTAAAACTCGCATCTGATGATGCAGACTCTATCGTATACTCTTGATTATTAAGTACATTATTTAACCATGCAGCAATTTGAGGTTCGCGAGTCACAATAAAAAATGCCTAGTAATCTTTAAAAAATTGTACTTTTTAAGCAGTCGGCTTAATGAAGTAAATTATATAACTACCTGATTATTAATAAATTTAAGTTGATAAAATAGCTAAAATATGAGATTTTAACGTTTATGAAATGTTCAAAATTAAAACTATAGCACCCCTGCTTGCTTCTTCACCAAAATTACATGTTTAGAAAAACAATCTTACCGTTTTGGCTATTGCTTTTGGTGCTTCCACAGCTTTCATCTGCTGAAGACTTAACACCTCAAAAACAATCCACTGAAATTTCTCCGGGGTCGGTGGAGATTGAGGGAAATAACCTTGAAACTCTTCTTGATCGAAAAATGAAGGCTAGAGGCAATGCTATTCTCAAAAAAGGTAATAAAACTATCAAGGCCGAAACAATTGAGTACGATGAAGTTTCAGAAAAAATTATTACCAAAGGTAATACAGAAATTGAACTTGGAACGATGTCTCTTAAAGGTTCGGATCTTAACTACAAATTAAGTGATGAAACCGGTCGCATAGACAATAGCACCTTTAATTTCAAATCAGATAAAAAACCAAAAACTACTAATAGGAATGGCGTTGCAATCACAGAAAGATCTTATGATTTCCGTGGTGACGCTAAGACGATTTTCTTCGAGGGTGAAAATAAAAAACGTATGGAGTCAAGTCGTGTTACAACTTGTGAATCTGACTCTGATGATTGGTACTTAAAAACTAATAACATGGAAGTTAATACTAAAACGGATAGGGTGAGTGCTTCAAATGCAGTTGTTGAATTTAAAGGCGTACCTCTTCTTTATACGCCTTATGTTAATTTTTCTTTAAATAACAATCGAAAATCTGGATTTCTTTCATCTTCTTTTGGAAGCACAACTAAAAGTGGTTTCGATTTTCAAGTTCCTTATTATTTCAATATTGCTCCTAATCAAGATGCAACCTTGACAGCAAGGTATCTAGGTAAGCGAGGTCCTCAAGCTGACGGGGAGTATCGATACCTCGGAGAAAATTTTTCAAATACTAATAAAGTTCAATTTATCAACCACGACGAAGCTAGCGGACAAGACAATCGTTACTTTCTCAAACTCCAACATACACAAAAGCTGGGTAGCGGATGGTCAGGCTCTTATGATTTTCAAAAAGTTTCAGATAATAATTATTTTACTGACCTAGCTACTATGATCCAAGTAACCAGCGTTGTTAACTTGCCGCAAAGAGCTAATATTAGTTATACGGGTGACATCTTGAAATTTAATGCAATTACAGAAAAATACCAAACACTCACTGATTTATCAAACTCACCTTACCAAAGATTGCCTCAATTAAGTCTTTCTGCAAGGAAAGATTACGACAGTTATATTGCTGATGTTAATTCGCAATGGACCTACTTTGATCGCGATAGTAAATTTAATTTTACAGGTAATGACAAAGTCACAGGATCTCGTTTTGCCGCAACTCCAAGTATTACAATTCCTATTAACCAATCATACGGTTACATTAAACCAAAATTTTCTGCCAATATTAGATCCTATAGCCTGAATAATCTAGATTCAACAACGTCATATAAAAGTCAAGATATGGTCACACCAATTATGTCTGTTGATAGTGGGATGTATTTTGATCGAACAGTTAATCTTTTGAATCAAAACTACACAAATACTTTGGAACCAAGGCTATTTTATGTATACATTCCATATAAAGATCAGACTAAATTACCTTTATTTGATACCGGCCTTTCTGATCTTAATATGCAAACACTTTTTGCTGAAAATCAATTTAACGGACAAGATCGTTTGAATGATGCAAACCAACTTACCGCAGCATTAACTTCAAAGCTTATTGATAAAAATGGTCGGGAGAGAATGTCGGGCTTAATTGCCCAAAGATTTTATTTGGACGATAGAAGAACGTTCCTTGATTCAGACTCTAGTAGGGGTAAATCAGATTTATTTGCAGCCGCAACTGCAAGGCTAGCGAATAACTTAAATTTAGATGGTATGTGGCAATATGACCCTTCAAAAAATAAAGTACTTCGAAATACTATTAGCGCTAGATATAACCCTGAACCAGGAAAATTATTTAATTTAAGTTATCGTATGATTGGTAACGCCTTAGATGAAACGGCATCGCTTAAAGAGTTTAATTTAGCCGGACAATGGCCTCTTGGTAATCGTTTTTACTCTATTGGAAGATTTAATTATGACTTAAAAACTTCGCAAACTATTGAAACAGTTGCAGGCGTCGAATACGACGGCGGATGCTGGGTTGCAAGAACTCTTTTTGACAGAATTTCATTGCCTACGAGCCCAGCGGCTAACTATACTTTCTTTGTTCAGTTGGAACTTAATGGTCTTGGAAACATTGGTACCGATGCAAATAAACTGAATACATTCTTATATAGAAATGTTCCGGGCGTAAGAACTGTAAATCAGATCCCAGATGTCAATCGCCAAGCGAATTTTGATTAAATAACTATGCCACTTAAAAAACTATTCTTTTGCTTAAAATTAATCTTCATTTTTGTAAGCGTGGCCTCACAGATAGCTTACGCCAAATCAGAAGGTAACATCAAGAAACTTGATCGCATCATTGCGGTCGTAGATCAAGATGTCATTACAGAAAAAGAGTTACAAGAAAAAATAAATTCAGTAATTGGCAATCTCAAAAGTCAAAAAATTGAAATTCCTTCGGAAAGTGTTTTAAGAAAACAAGTAATAGAAAGATTGATTGCGAATAGCATTCAAATCCAACTTGCATATCAAACCGGATTAAAAATTAGCGATGCTCAAGTTGATAAGACCATTGAACGTATTGCTGAAAAAAATAAGCTGAATGTAGCTGATTTTAAAAGGACATTAGAAAAAGATGGTACTAATTTTTATAAGTTCAGAGAAGAGATTAGAAATGAAATCACGATTGCACAATTAAAAGAGCGTGAAGTGGATAGCAAGATTCTCATCACAGATGGAGAGATTGATAACTTCTTAAACGCTCAATCAAAAGAAATTCAAGATGAATTTGAAGTTGCACATATCCTCATTCGTGTTCCTGAAGATGCATCTCCTGAAAAGCTTGAGAAATTGAAAAATAAAGCTGAGGAAGCTGCTAAACAAATTCAATCGGGTAAAAATTTTACTCAGGTCTCTGCGGCCTTTTCGGAAACTCCAAACGCCCTTGAAGGTGGGAATTTAGGATGGAAAAAAGCTTCTGATTTGCCTACATTATTTGTGGACGCCCTTAAAAAAACAGAGGTAGGAAAACTTACGCCTATACTCAGAAGTCCGAACGGTTTTCATATACTCAAACTTATCAATAAAAAAGGATCGAGCGGTCCACTTGTTGTTGAGCAAACACATGTAAGGCATATCCTAATTAAGCTCTCAGAAATTACATCAGAAAATGAAGGGCGCCAAAAATTAATTGGTATAAAAGATCGCTTAGAAAATGGAATAAAATTTGAAGATATGGCAAAGCAATACTCAGAGGACCCTTCAGCAAATAGCGGTGGTGATTTAGGATGGATTAACCCTGGTGATACTGTGCCGGAATTTGAAAAAACAATGAAGCAGCTTAATATCAATCAAATTAGCGACCCCATTAAAACCCCTTTTGGATGGCATCTTATTCAGGTGCTTGAAAGAAGGTCACAAGACATGTCAAAAGAATCTGCTCGAATTCAGGCGAGGCAGCAAATCAAAATGCGAAAGTCTGAAGAAGCTTATCAAGATTGGCTTCAAGAATTACGAGATAGATCTTTTGTAGAACTTCGGTTAGAAGACAACTTCTAATTTTTTATCTTGAACGCTTTTAAGCCACATATCGTCATAAGCTCAGGCGAACCAGCAGGCATTGGTCTAGATCTGTGTATTCTTCTTAGCTCAAAGAAATTCCCAGCATTTATTACAGTTGTTGCTGATAAACATGCATTATCTGATCGAGCCTCTCAGCTGAATAAAACAATTACATTTTACGAAAATACCCTTATAGAGCATAAGGGTGATCATTCTCTATCCGTTCATCATATTCCTGCGAAAGAAACTATAAAGACAGGATCGCTTAATTCTAAAAATAATAGCTATGTTCTTGATGTTCTAAATTTTGCATTAGATGGATGTTTAAATAAATCTTTTGATGCACTTGTAACAGCACCTATTCATAAAAGTACCATCAATGAAACCCAGCCTTTTACTGGTCATACAGAATATATTGCTCAACATACTCATGCTAAAAATGAAGTCATGATGCTTGCATCTAAATTTATGAAGGTAGCGCTTGTGACAACACATGTCCCCCTATCTCAGGTGAGCAATTTAATTACACAAGAAAAATTAGAAAATACACTCAGAACTATTCAAAATGATCTTATTCATCTTTTTAAAATCAGTCATCCAAAAATACTTGTTGCAGGGCTAAATCCCCATGCTGGAGAAAAAGGTGTTTTAGGACAAGAAGAAATAAAAATTATAAGTCCAGTAATTGAAAAATTAAAATTGGAAGGCATGCTTATTGAAGGCCCTCTCCCAGCAGATACACTTTTTACAAAAAAATACCTTGATGAAGCTGATTGTTTTCTCGCAATGTATCATGATCAAGGTCTTGCAGTTTTCAAGCATGCTAATTTTGGTATGGGCGTGAATGTGACCCTTGGTCTTCCAATCATTAGGACTTCTGTAGATCATGGAACAGCTATTGATTTAGCTGGCAAAGGAAATGTAGATCCAAATAGTTTTTATAGTGCTATTGATTTGGCTATCGATCTGGCACATAAATCTCATCTATGAAACATATTGCTAAGAAAAAATTTGGGCAAAATTTTCTAAAAGATTCTTCTATTATTCATGCAATTATTCAGTCTATTCAACCACTTCAAGATGATCTTCTTGTTGAGATAGGTCCTGGTCTTGGAGCACTTACAAAACCTCTACTAGAGAAAACAAAACATCTTTTTGCAATCGAACTCGATCGAGATATTGTAAATTGGATGCAAAATCAATATTCAAAAAATAATATTACGATATTTAATGAAGATGTTTTAAATTTTAACTTCCATCAATTTGATAAAAAAATAAGAATTGTTGGTAATTTACCTTACAACATTTCAACGCCAATTCTTTTTAAATGTATTGAAAATATAAAAAATATTGCGGACCTTCATTTTATGCTTCAAAAAGAAGTTGTAGACCGTATGATCGCAGCTCCATCATCTTCAGAATATGGAAGGTTATCTGTAATGCTGCAATATTATTTTGCTATGGAACATCTAGTTCATGTTCCAAAGGAATCATTTGATCCTGAACCTAAAGTCGAGTCATCTTTCGTAAGACTTATTCCACATGATAACTATCCTTTTGTTGCAAACAATATTGATCAATTTGGAAAAATTGTAAAAGAAGCTTTTTCACAAAGAAGAAAAACTATTAGAAATACGCTGAAAAATTTTATGAATGCAAATGACTTTGAGAATATTGATATCAATCCTCAATTAAGGGCTGAGAATTTATCAGTATCAGATTTCGTAAAAATTTCAAATTATCTAAGCTAATTTATGCCAACTTATAGCCATAAGAAATTGGCATCGGCTGATATAATTAAGACTTAAGGAGAAGCACATGAGAATTATTCTGCTAGGTGCGCCAGGCGCAGGCAAGGGCACACAAGCCCAAATACTTAAAGATAAATTTAATATCCCTCAAATATCAACTGGCGACATGCTTCGTGCCGCTATTAAAGCAAATACTAAGCTTGGTCTTGAAGCTAAACAATTTATGGATAGCGGCGCACTTGTTCCAGATCAGCTAATCATTGAATTGGTAAAAGAACGCATTCAAGATAGTGATTGTATGCAAGGCTTTTTACTGGATGGATTTCCTAGAACCATTCCTCAAGCTGAAGCTATGAAAGAAGCATCTATCACCATTGATATGGTCATTGAAATTGATGTGCCCGATAACGTTATTTTAGATAGATTAAGTGGGCGAAGAACACATCTTGCATCAGGTCGCATTTATCATATACATAATAATCCGCCAAAAATTCAAGGTAAAGATGATGTCACTGGAGAAGATCTTGTTCAAAGAGATGATGATAAAGAAGAAACTATCTTAAAACGTCTTAACGTTTATCATAGCCAAACGAAACCTCTTGTGGATTATTATTTAAAATGGTCAGCTTCTGAAAATGAAGGTCTTCGCTATATCAAAATTAACGGACTTGGCAACGTCAATGATATTCAGAAAAGTATTTTCGAACAAATTAAATAATTAAGACATGCAGCCCATCTATCCTTTTAAAGATATTGAAGAGAAAGTTCAGTCTCATTGGGATCAAGAGCATACATTTTCTGTATCTGAGGATTCTAAAAAGCCAAAATATTATTGCCTCTCTATGTTCCCCTACCCTAGTGGAAAGCTTCATATGGGGCATGTGAGAAATTATACAATTGGAGACGTATTAAGCCGCTTTCACCATATGCTTGGCTTTAATGTATTACAACCTATGGGCTGGGATGCATTTGGTCTTCCTGCAGAAAATGCAGCATTACAAAATAAATCAGCGCCTGCGGCTTGGACATATAGCAATATTGATTATATGAAGCACCAGTTAAAGCAGCTAGGGCTTGCTATTGACTGGAAGAGAGAAATTGCGACGTGTCGTCCTGATTATTACAAATGGGAGCAATGGTTATTTACCCAACTCTTCAAAAAGAAATTAATTTACAAAAAAATTTCTACCGTAAATTGGGATCCAGTTGATCAAACTGTGCTTGCTAACGAACAAGTAATTGATGGAAAAGGATGGCGATCTGGTGCTGTAGTTCAAAAAAAAGAAATCCCTCAATACTTCATGAAAATCACTGAGTACGCCGATGAGCTTTTAAGTGACTTAGATAAACTGGAAGGCTGGCCCGAACAAGTTAAAACCATGCAGCGAAATTGGATTGGCAAAAGCTATGGCTGTGAAATTGAATTTTCTGTAAGAGACTATATTGAACCTGTTAAAATTTATACGACACGGCCTGATACTCTTCTAGGTGTAACTTATCTAGCTGTGGCAGCAGAACATCCCCTTGCCTCCTTTGTTAAAAAAAATAATCCTGCAATTGAAGCTTTTGTGAATGAATGCACAAGAGGAAGTGTTGCTGAAGCCGATCTTGCTACTGCAGAAAAAATTGGTATGGATTCTGGGCTTAAGGCTACGCATCCCATTACACAAAAAGAAGTGCCAATTTGGATCGCTAATTATGTGCTCATGACTTATGGTTCAGGCGCAGTGATGGCGGTTCCGGCGCATGACGAAAGAGACTTTCATTTTGCTAAAAAATATAACCTCAATATCGAACAAGTCATTGAGCCTGTAAATTCAGAAGAAATTAATTTAACTCAGGGGGCCTACACTGAACATGGCCAGCTAATTAATTCTGGTGAATTTAATGGCTTAGCATTTCAAGAAGCATTTGACGCTATCGTTAATAAATTAACATCAATACAAAAAGGAAAAAAAACAACTCAATTTAGATTGCGTGATTGGGGCATTTCAAGACAGCGCTATTGGGGATGTCCAATTCCAATCATAAAATGCTCATCATGTGGCGAGGTGCCTGTCCCAGAAAAAGACTTGCCTGTCATCCTCCCTGAATCTATTGTGATGAATGGCGTCGGCTCTCCAATCAAACAAGATGCCTCTTTTTACAAAACAATCTGTCCTTCATGCGGTAAAGACGCTGAAAGAGAAACAGATACCATGGATACTTTTGTAGAATCATCTTGGTATTTTGCTCGCTACCCAAGTTATGACAATAAAACCGCTATGGTTGATGAAAGAAGTAATTATTGGATGCCGGTTGATCAATATATTGGTGGTATTGAGCATGCGATTTTACATTTATTATATGCGCGCTTTTTTAATAAGCTTCTAAGGGATCTTGGACTTATTAAACATACAGAGCCATTTAAAAATCTTTTAACGCAAGGTATGGTATTAAAAAACGGCACCAAGATGTCCAAATCAAAAGGTAACACAGTAGACCCTCAGTCACTCATTGATCAATTTGGAGCTGATACTGCGAGACTTTTTATTATGTTCGCAGCGCCTCCTGAGCAAAGTCTAGAGTGGTCTGATAGCGGTGTCGAGGGTGCCAATCGTTTCCTTAAGCGTTTGTGGAAAACTGTTTATGATCATTTGGCTAAAGGTAAAATTGAGTCATACAAAGAAGGCGATCTAACACCTCAGACGAAAAATTTAAGATTTGAGCTTCATCAAACTATCGAAAAAATTACAGATGATATTCAAAGAAGGCATAGCTTTAATACGGCTATATCTTCCGTAATGGAATTAATGAATACTTATGCAAAAGTAGAAGGTGAAGACAATTTAACCTTATCGGTCAAACAAGAAGTGATTCAAAATGTTATTTTATTACTTAATCCCTTTGTGCCTCATATTTGCCACGCCCTATGGTCCGAGGTTTTTAATACTTCAATTGATCAGGAATCATGGCCCATAGCTGACCCGAAAGCTTTAATTAAAAATGAATATGCTATGGTCATTCAAGTGAACGGAAAACTTAGAGGAAATATGCTAGTATCAGCTGATCTTGCGCAGAAAAATATTGAACGTAAGGCCCTTGAAAATGAGGATGTTAAGCGATTCATTGATAATGAAAATAGCATTAAAAAAATTATATTTGTGCCCAAAAAACTCATTAATATCGTCACAGGATAAATGATGAACTCTTTACATAAAAAAATTATAGCTCTATTAAGCCTATTGATTATCACAAGCTGTGGTTTTCATATGAGAGGTATGACAGAGATTTCATTTAAAAAAATCAGCCTTGAGGGTAAAGAGTTAAGCTTTACAAAAAGCTTAAAAAAAATCTTAAATAACAACAAGGTAGCGATTGTCTCTCCAACAGAAAATCCCCAATTAAGATTAGAACTCCTTGGCGAAGAAAGTGAAAAAAGAATTCTTTCATTAAGTGGCCAGGGCCTAGTTCGAGAGTATGAAATTTTCTACAGAGTCCGTTACCGCATTAAAACTTCTGATAGCGAAATCTGGAGTCAAGAAAATATCTTAGAAACACGTAGGGACTATACTTATAGTGATTCAAACCTAATTGGTAAAGAAGAAGAAGAAAGACAGCTTAATGAATCGATGCGTAACGATGCCATTACAAATCTGTTCAATCAAATTCAACTGATTAAAAAATAAGTAATGGCAGCATTTGATTCCGGAGCTTTTAATAAAGAGCTTCAAAAAAATCAACATTCAAAATTCCTACTTTTGGGAGATGAAGCTCTCTCAAGAAGAGAGGCTTTTGACCTCATTCGCCAATTTGCTAAAGAGCAAGGTTTCGCAGAAAAAATAAGTCTTACAGTGGACCGTTATTTTAAGTGGAATGATTGTGCTGCATCGCTTTCTTCCCAAGGCTTATTTTCCCAGAAACGTATCATTGAAATTACCATTCCCTCAGGAAAAATTAATGCAGAAGGCGCTGAAACTTTTTGTCAAATCTTACAAGCACTTTCTCAGGACGATCTTCTTTTAATTCACCTTCCTCAGATTGACAAGGAAGCAAAATTACAAAAATGGTATAAAGATATTGAAAAAATAGCTTATACAATAAGACTTGATGAAATTAAGCCTAATGAACTCTCACCTTGGCTTAAGAGCCGCGCTTCTTCGCTTTCAATTAATTTAGATGAAGATAGTATTGAACTGATTAGCCAATTTGTTCATGGCAATATGCTGGCTGCAGATCAAGAGCTAAATAAATTAGGGCTCCTTTTCCCAAACCAAGCTATCTCGTATGAAAAAGTCTCTCAATCTGTCTCTAATGTTTCTCGCTATGATGCTTTCGAACTCACTGAGTACGTTCTAAATGGTGATCAGAAAAAAACTGTATCAACACTTAATTTTTTAAAAGAAGAGGGTCAAAGTCCTATAAGCGTTACAAGCTCACTCTCATGGGTACTAAAGCCCATGCTAGAAATTAAAGAGCTTGATTTTAAG
>BJGS01000039.1 GCA_014190615.1 Methylophilaceae bacterium | reverse complement strand
TTCGTCAGCGAGTGTTGGTTGATAACCCACCGCTGAAGGCATACGTCCTAGAAGCGCTGATACTTCAGTACCTGCGAGTGTGTATCGATAAATATTATCTACGAAGAAAAGAACATCACGACCTTCATCGCGGAATTTTTCAGCCATCGTTAAACCTGAAAGTGCTACGCGTAAACGGTTTCCTGGTGGCTCGTTCATCTGACCGAACACCATCGCTACTTTAGATTCTTCCATGTCATCTAATTTAATCACGCCTGCATCTGACATTTCATGATAGAAATCGTTACCTTCACGCGTTCGCTCACCCACACCAGCAAATACGGATAAACCTGAGTGTTGTTTAGCAATGTTGTTAATCAGTTCCAACATGTTCACTGTCTTACCTACACCAGCACCACCGAAGAGACCTACTTTACCGCCTTTAGCGAATGGGCATACCAAGTCAATCACCTTAATACCTGTTTCTAGCAAGTCAACTGAGGGTGACAAATCTTTAAAGTCTGGGGCTTTTTGGTGAATCGAACGGAATTCTTTAGATTTAATCGGGCCTAATTCGTCAATCGGACGACCAAGTACATCCATAATACGGCCTAGAGTACCTATACCTACTGGCACATTGATAGCTGCACCTGTAGATTTAAATGCGGTGCCGCGCGCAAGACCGTCAGACGAACCCATCGCAATCGTTCTAACAATACCATCACCTAGCTGTTGTTGCACTTCAAGTGTCAAACCTGCTTCAGCTTGTGAGTCTTTGTCATCTATAATTAATGCATCAAATACTTTTGGCATTTGATCTCGAGGAAACTCGACGTCAACTACCGCTCCGATACACTGAACTACTTTTCCGATTTGTTTACTAGCCATTTTTTTATCCTTGAAGACTCTAAATAATTAATTCAATCTTATGCAACCGCAGCTGCACCACCCACAATTTCTGAAATTTCTTTTGTAATTGCTGCTTGACGCGCTTTGTTATAAATCAATTTCAATTCGCCAATGACATTCTTCGCATTGTCTGAAGCAGACTTCATAGCAACCATTCGCGATGATTGTTCTGATGCCATGTTTTCTGTGACGCCGTGATAAATCAATGACTCAATATAACGAGTTAATAATTGATCAATCACACTTTGTGCATCCGGCTCATAGATATAATCCCAAGGGCCTTCAGGGCTTCCTATTTTTTCACCTGAAAGTGGTAATAATTGATCAACCACTGGCTCTTGTTTCATCGTATTAATAAATTTGGTATAGCAAATAAAAAGTTGATCTACTTCACCATTGATATAAGCATCGAGCATCACTTTAATAGTGCCAATCAATTTTTCTAAATGCGGTGTATCGCCTAAACCTATGATATGTGATTTCACATTCGCATTAATACGGTTCATGAAACCCAAACCTTTATTACCAAGAGCACTCACATGAACTTTCTTGCCTTGAGATTCCCATTGCTTCATTTGATTCACTGACATTCTTAATACATTGGTATTAAGTCCGCCACATAAACCTTTATCTGAAGTCACTACAATTAAACCAATATTTTTAACTTGATCTCTTTTAGTTAAAAATGGGTGCTTATATTCTGATTTTGCGTACGACAAATGTGCCGCCACATTTCTAATTTTTTCAGCATAGGGGCGAGCTTGACGCATACGCTCTTGCGCTTTACGCATCTTAGATGCTGCGACCATCTCCATCGCTTTGGTGATCTTTCGCGTATTTTCTACACTCTTGATCTTGGTTCTGATTTCTTTACTACCGGCCATAATGACTCTTTATATTAGTAAGCGTTACTTGATTTGAAATCTTCAATGGCTTTTTCAAGTGATTTTTCATTGTCACCTGATAAGTCTGCTGTTTTTTCTATGTCTTGCATAATCTTTTTGTATTTAGAATTCATGAAGCCATGCAATGCATTTTCAAATGCCAACACTTTGTTCGTTGGAACATCATCGAGGTAACCTTTGTTTGCAGCAAACAAAGTCACAGCCATTTGTGAAACACTTAAAGGTGCATATTGTGCTTGCTTCATAAGTTCTGTAAACATACGACCACGGTCAAGTTGTTTACGTGTTGCTTCATCAAGATCAGATGCGAATTGCGCAAACGCTGCTAACTCACGATATTGCGCTAGCGCTAAACGTACGCCACCACCTAATTTTTTAATCACTTTCGTTTGCGCAGCACCCCCCACACGAGACACAGAAATACCTGCGTTAATCGCTGGACGAATACCTGCATTAAATAAGTCTGTTTCGAGGAAGATCTGTCCGTCAGTAATAGAAATCACGTTTGTCGGCACGAATGCTGATACGTCACCTGCGGCTGTTTCAATGATTGGCAATGCTGTGAGTGAACCTGTTTTACCTTTTACTTTTCCTTTGGTAAATTTTTCTACATATTCTTCATTCACGCGTGCAGCGCGTTCAAGTAAACGAGAGTGAATATAAAACACATCGCCTGGATATGCTTCACGACCTGGTGGACGACGTAAGAGTAATGAGATTTGACGATATGCAATCGCTTGCTTTGTTAAGTCATCATAAATAATAAGCGCATCTTCGCCGCGATCGCGGAAATATTCGCCCATCGTGCAGCCTGCATATGGTGCTAAGAATTGTAATGCCGCTGAATCAGAAGCTGACGCAGCAACAACAATCGTATATTCCATGGCACCGTGCTCTTCGAGTTTTCTAACAACGTTAGCAATAGTCGATGCTTTTTGACCAATCGCCACATAGATACAGGTCATGTTTTGACCTTTTTGATTAATAATCGCATCTGTAGCCACGGCTGTCTTACCTGTTTGACGGTCGCCAATAATCAATTCACGTTGGCCTCGTCCGACTGGCACCATAGAGTCCACAGACTTCAAGCCTGTTTGAACCGGTTGTGATACAGATTTACGTGCAATCACGCCTGGCGCTACCTTTTCAATTTTGTCCGTAAGTTTTGTTTTGACAGGGCCTTTGCCATCAATTGGTTGGCCAAGCGCATTCACAACGCGACCAATTAATTCCGGGCCAACAGGCACTTCTAAAATTCGGCCTGTACATTTACATATATCGCCTTCAGTAATATGTTCGTAATCACCTAACACCACAGCACCTACTGAATCTCTTTCAAGATTCAAAGCAAGCCCATATGTATTTCCTGGGAACTCGACCATTTCACCAGACATCACATTCGACAATCCATGAATGCGCACAATACCGTCGGTGACTGATACCACCGTACCTTGTGTTCTCGCTTCAGCGCTTGTCGAAAAATTCTCTAATCGACTTTTGATGAGTTCACTAATTTCTGACGTTGATAACTGCATTACTATCTCCTGATAATGATTAGCTTAAGCCTTTAAGGCGTACGCTAAATTTTGTAATTGCTCACGAACTGAAGCATCAATGACAGTATCGCCGACAATCACTTTGATACCGCCTATGATTGCTTCATCGATTGTTACTTTTGCATCAATCTTTTTATTAAATTTCTTTTCTAAACTTTTTACTAATGTATCGATTTCTTTATCTGTTGGTTTTGAAGCCACAATAATTTCAGCTTCTAATGTGCCTTCATCCGTTGCTTTTAATGCTTCAAATGCTTGGCTAATTTCAGGCAATACGTTAAGTCTTTTATATTCGATTAAAAGCTTAATAAGATTTTCACCATATGCATTGAGTCTTTTTGCCGCAATTTTAATAAGTGCTTTTTCTCGATCTTCATCTGACACTTTTGAATCGTTAATAAATGTATGCATGCGTTCATCTTGAGAAACTTGCGCTAAAAATCCCAACATCTCAGACCATTCTTTGAGTGCTTTTTTTTCTTTAGCAAGATTAAACGCTGCTACAGCATAAGGTCTTGCGATGGTGGAAATTTCTGCCATAGTGATCCTATAGTTCTTTCGCTAATTTATTTAACATGTCGCTATGTGCTTTCTTATCAATTTCTTTTAATAAGATTTTTTCAGCGCCAGCAATCGCAAGTGATGACACTTGCTCACGTAAAGTTTCTTTAGCACGATTTACTTCTTGATCGATTTCAGCTTTTGCACCAAGAATGATGCGATCGCCTTCTTCTTTTGCTTGACTTTTTGCATCTTCTAAAATTTCTGAAGCTCTCTTCTCGGCTTGAGAAATGATTTCAGCGCCTTTTTGCTTAGCCTCGCCCACAGATTGTGCAGATTTTTTTTCAGCAATTTCTAAAGAAGCTTTACCTTCTTGAGCTGCTGCTAATCCATCAGCAATTTCTTTTTGGCGTTTTTCAATTGCACCTAAAAGTGGGGGCCATATAAACTTCACCGTAAACCAAATGAGAATCGCAAAAGCAATTGCTTGGGCAATTAACGTAAAATTAATATTCATTTCTGCTCCTTGTTTAAGTTCAGTGTAGAGAACCTAAACAATTATTTTGTAACAACGCTTAATAATGGATTCGCAAACGCAAACATCATAGCTAAACCTACACCAATAATGAATGAAGCGTCGATCAAACCTAATAGTAAGAATACTTTTGCTTGTAATTGAGGAATCATTTCAGGCTGTCTTGCTGCGCCTTCTAAAAAACTTGCACACATAATACCGATACCGATACATGCACCAAGCGCACCTAATCCAATTATCAAACCAATACCAATACTTGTATAAGCCTGAATCATTGCTAAAAATTGAGTTGTTTCCATGGTTACTTTCCCTTCAGTTAAAAATTACGTTAAAAATTAATTAATGGCCTTCGTGCGCCATCGCTAAATAAACCACTGTGAGCATCATAAAAATAAAAGCTTGAAGCACGACAATTAAAATATGGAAGATAGACCAGCCTGCACCTAGTATTGCTCCAAAAACAAGTCCTGATACGCCCGTTGCAGCCCATAAACCTAAAAGCAAAAAGATAACTTCACCTGCATACATATTGCCAAAAAGTCGAAGAGAGTGAGACAAAGGTTTTGACACGTATTCAATAAGATTAAATAGAAAGTTAAAAGGCCAAACCCAAATTTTGCTGCCGAAGGGTGCTGTATATAATTCATGCAACCAGCCGCGCAGCCCTTTAACTTTAATACCAAAATAAATCATAAGGAACCAAACTGCGAGTGCCAGGGCAAAAGTAGTGTTCACATCAGAAGTCGGTACACTTCGCCATTTATGAATACCTAAAAAACTGTAGATCGCGGCCATGATGTCGACTGGCAAAAAGTCCATCGCATTCATGACTAACACCCAAACAAATACAGTCAGTGCTGCAGGAGCAATAAATGCATGGCGATCGCCATGAAAAATATTTTTAACTTGATCATCTACGAAATCAAAAAGAAGCTCAACGAACGCTTGAGCTTTTGAAGGAACCCCCGCAGTAGCTTTTCTAGCTACCATCCAAATAAGACCCATGGCAATTAAACCTAAAATAACTGACATCACTAAAGTGTCTATATGAATCGTCCAGAAAGACGCTTCAGCACCTTGTGTATTAAAACTTAAATGATGTTCAATATATTGCGATGGCGAACTTAATGTACCTTCATGTTCCATCAAACTATCCTAAATTCATTTATCAATTTTATTTAATTTAACAATTGAAGCGCCTGACAAAATCGCTGCAACTGCAAGCCCAACAATCAAAGCAAGTGGAACGAGTGCTTTATAAAATTTAAAAGCAATCCATAACACCGTGATCACTACTATGATTTTAACTGCTTCGGCTTTCAGCATATTAATGACTATGCCAAAAGGCTCTTTGCTTTTTGAAGTTCTATGGGCTATGCGAGAACCTATGATCATCCCAGACACAACCGACATTAAGCCAATCAGAACTGAAATACCTGCGTCTAGACCAAACAAAATCACTACAAAAACTGTTAAAACAAATGACGCTTTCATTTGCCAATTAATCAAAGCTGGCGTCATGATTTTACTGGCCTTTTGCCTGCGTCAGAAAACACGTAATTTTCTATGGATTTATCCTTTTCGTCAAGGATAAACGGGCATTTATCGTTTAATTTTTCTAAGGATGTCATCCAATTGCTCCAAATTACGATAATGCACTTTTAATATGCCGGAACCGTTCTTTTTGGCATCAATAGTGACTGAAGCGCCCAAAGTTTCTGCCAAAGATTCTTCTAGCTGACGCACATCTGCATTTGTCTTTTGAGGGGAAGAAGGCGATGCCCCCGTTTTGTAACCATTTTGTAAGTTTTTCACTAAAGCTTCAACTTCGCGCACTGAAAGATTTTTCTGAATAATTTCTTCACAAAGCATTATTTGCTGGCTGCCTTCCAAACCAATAAGCGCTCTTGCATGACCCATATCAATTTTCCCCGCCAACAATCGATCCTGAACGGGCTGGGTCAATGTAAGTAATCTTAATAAATTAGAAACCGTGACGCGTGATTTACCCACTGCATCTGCAGCAGACTCATGTGTCATATTGAATTCGTCGATCAAACGTTTTATGCCAAGCGCTTCTTCAAGTGGATTTAAATTTTCACGTTGAATATTTTCAATGAGCGCCATCGCTAAAACCGACTCATCAGGAATATTTTTAATAATGACTGGAATGTCGATAAGATTGGCAAGTTTAGCTGCGCGCCAGCGTCTTTCGCCCGCAATAATTTCGTATTGATTGTTGCCGATAGGTCTTACGATGATGGGTTGCATCACGCCTTGTTTAAGAATCGATTGTGCAAGCGCTTGTAACGCTTCTTCATTCATGATGCTTCGCGGTTGAAACTTACCTGGTCTTAATTCATCAATCAGTAAAGTTTGTAACGTACCCTCATTTTTTATAGTTTCATGTTCGCTGCTCGCAAGCAAAGCATCGAGCCCTCGTCCTAATCCTTTTGGTTTAACCATGTGACTTCCTCATTTCTTTTTGTATGATTTCTTCAGCTAGTTTTAAATACGCCACCGCACCTTTAGATGATTTGTCATACATTAAAATTGGCATACCGTGACTGGGCGCTTCCGCTAATCTCACATTACGAGGAATAATCGTTTCATAAACTTTATCGCCAAAATGTGAAGATAATTGATCGGAAACTTGTTGCGCTAACATATTTCGACTATCGAATAATGTTTTCAGTAATCCTTCAATTTCAATGTGAGGATTTAAATTACTTCTGACTTTTTTAATCGTATTAACTAAATCAGATAATCCTTCTAATGCATAATATTCACATTGCATTGGAATCAATACTGCGTCTGCAGCAGTCAATGCATTGACTGTAATTAAATTCAGCGCGGGCGGACAATCTAACAAAACATAGTCGTATTCCTTTTTTAAATGTTTCAAAGCGTCTTTCAAACGCGTTTCTCTTTTACTCTCGTTCACCAATTCAACTTCAGCACCTGCTAGATCACGATTTGAAGGTGCTAAATCAAAACCACCACGTTCACAAGTAATCGTAATGTCTTTAAACGATTTGCTTTGAATAAGCACATCATAAATAGATGTTGTGATAGTTGACTTATCAATACCTGAACCAGTAGTCGCATTACCTTGTGGATCAAGATCAACTAATAACACTGATTTATTTTTTGCAGCCAGGCTTGCTGCCAAATTCACAGAGGTTGTCGTTTTACCAACGCCACCTTTTTGATTGGTAATAGCTAAAATGCGCATATTTAATTATTTTCTTTATTAAGTTGAACTAAATATCGTTCTGCATTAATAAAAGGCACGTCAAGCGCAATCAATGTGTATTGATTTTGTTTGAATGCCGCCAATTCTTCTTTTACTTCTTTTGATTTCATCGCCAACCATACGCCTTTTTTTTCTAATGCATGCTGTGTCAGTAACATCATATTGTTAATACTTGAAAAAGCGCGTGTAATAATTGCTTCAAAAAGTTTTGATGGTTGATAATCTTCTACGCGACCATTCACTACAAATAAATTAGTAAGTGCTAACTCGCTTTTAACTTGTTGCAAGAAACTTGTTTTTTTGTTCACTGAATCCATCACTGTTACTTGTAACTCGGGATTGGTAATCGCTAATACAATTCCCGGAAATCCGGCACCGCTTCCCACATCTAACACAGTTTTTACATGCACATGATTTAAAATAGATAAGCTATCAAGTAAATGAAATTTAATCATTTCATCTCTCTCGCGAATCGCAGTTAAGTTGTAAATGCGATTCCATTTTTCAATCAAATTTAAATACTGCATCAACTGATCTATCATCTGCTCAGATAAAGTCAAACTCATTAACCGACATCCCTCAACCAATAGATTACGATCTTTTTTTATGCTGTCATTCATGCCGCTTTTTCAGGGCGCTTCGCTATTATTTTTTTAGGTTTATTTTTACGTTTAGTAAAAACTAATAATAAAGAAATGGTTGCTGGTGTAATGCCAGAAATTCGCGAAGCTTGTCCCAAGTTTTCAGGCTTATGAATATTTAACTTTTGTTGGGCTTCCGTACTTAAGCCGTGCACTTCTTTATAATCAAGATCGAGAGGCAGTGGAATATCAAGCTGATGTCGACTGCGATCTACCTCTTCTTGTTGTCTTACAATATAGCCTTTATATTTGGCTGAAATTTCAACTTGTTCGCGCACCGCGGGATCAACTAGATTCACATCTTCTTGCATGAGTTCTTTCACACCTGCAAAACTCACTTCAGGTCGTCTTAATAATTCAAACAAGTTATATTCATGATCAATCGGCTTACCAATAATGGCATGTTGTTTTTCCAGTGAAATGTCATTGGGTCTTACAAAGAATTTTTTTAAGCGCGTTTCTTCTGACAGAATCGCATCTTGTTTTTGATTGAACATACTCCAACGCTCATCGTCTACCAAGCCTAAATTTCGGCCAAGTGTCGTAAGCCTTAAGTCAGCATTATCTTCTCTTAACATCAAACGATATTCTGCACGACTCGTAAACATTCTGTAGGGTTCTGACACGCCTCGCGAAATAAGATCATCCACCAAAACACCCAAGTAGGCTTCATCACGTTTTGGACACCAAGCCTCTTTGTCTTGTGTCATCAATGCAGCATTTGTACCTGCCAATAGCCCTTGGGCTGCGGCCTCCTCATATCCCGTAGTGCCATTAATTTGTCCTGCAAAAAATAATCCTTGAATTGATTTAGTTTCCAAGCTTGATTTCAAATTACGTGGATCAAAATAATCATATTCAATGGCATAACCGGGTCTTAAGATGTGGGCATTCTCTAACCCATTGATTGAATTAACTAATTTACATTGAATATCAAAAGGAAGGCTTGTTGAAATACCGTTTGGGTAAATTTCATTAGTATTTAAGCCCTCGGGTTCTAAAAAAATTTGATGTGAATCTTTGTCGGCAAATCGATGAATTTTATCTTCAACAGATGGACAATAACGCGGGCCAACGCCTTCAATGACCCCTGTATACATGGGAGATCGATCGAGTCCGCTTCTAATAATGTCATGTGTAGATTCATTCGTATGCGTAATCCAGCACGATATTTGCCTTGGATGTGTTGTTTTTTTGCCATGAAAAGACATATAAGGCGTAGGACTGTCGCCAGGCTGCTCTTGCATCACAGCGTAATTAATTGAACGGCCGTCAATTCTAGGGGGCGTGCCTGTTTTAAGACGGCCAACAGGCAGTCCAATGTCGCGTAAACGGTGCGCTAAAGATAGTGAAGGTGGGTCGCCTGCGCGGCCTGCTGCATAGTTTTTTAAGCCTATATGCACTAAGCCGCCCAAAAAGGTCCCTGCGGTTAACACCACGGTTTTAGATTTAAATTGAATCCCGATTTGCGTCACAACGCCTGTGACACGATCCTTATCTAAAAGAATATCGTCTACCGCCTGCTGAAAAAGCCAAAGATTGGGCTGATTTTCAAGACGATGTCGAATCGCAGCTTTATATAGAATACGATCAGCTTGCGCACGAGTCGCTCGCACAGCAGGCCCTTTGCTACTATTTAAAATACGGAATTGAATCCCTGCTTCATCGGTGGCAACGCCCATAGCCCCGCCTAAAGCGTCGATTTCTTTAACTAAATGACCTTTGCCAATACCGCCAATGGATGGATTACATGACATTTGACCAAGAGTCTCAATGTTATGAGTTAAAAGAAGCGTCTTTTGGCCCATGCGAGCCGAAGCCAATGCAGCCTCAGTGCCGGCATGCCCTCCTCCGACCACAATCACATCGAAATTATTTGGAAATTCCATGATTTTACGTTACTTATAAAAGGTATAATTTTACTTTAATCTGCTGATAATCACTATGAAAACCATTGTTTCACGTGAAACATTTGCTTAAAAAGAAGAAAAACTGTTCCACGTGGAACAGAAGAATTACTTGCCGAT
>BJGS01000038.1 GCA_014190615.1 Methylophilaceae bacterium | reverse complement strand
GTTTGAGTCACATAGTTACCATAGCCTACGGTACCTACCGCCGCGAGAATACCGATAATCGCAACGACGACCAAAAGTTCAATGAGTGAGAAGCCGGCTTGAATATTTTTTTGCATTTTTTAATTCCCTTAAAGAAAATTTACGCGCAAAGATTAAAGTTTTGAAGCACAAAGATTGTGTCAAATGATGGCTTGCCATTCAATAAATGTCAAGAATATAAAGTAAAAAAAAATATTTTTTATCAATGTTCTAATGCAAAAGTGAGCTTCGTCCGGTTACCTTTTACAAGCGGGGTAATCTCAAAGGTTTGCGTAAGCTTTTTTATAATACCTAAGCCCATACCGCCATGATCAGAGGGCGTAAAATGTTGCTGCATAAAACTCTCGGTAGGACAGGGTGGCGCTGTGTCTAAAATCTCAACCACAAAGGTTTCCTCAGCCTGCACTAATATCATCTCAACGCTCATACCCTCTAAAAAATTGTAGCCGTAACGCACAATGTTTTGCAGGGCCTCGCCGGTCGCGAGTGCAATATTAAATAAGTTAGTATCCCCAAGATCACTAAACTCTTTTAATAACAGATTTCTAAAACTCGTTTGAATAAATTTGTCAGCCTTGAGACTACATTTAATCATACGATGGGGCGTGTCAAAACAAATCCATTCATAGTGACATCTAAAACATGTATCGACATGTATCGATTAGTGATGAGGCCTCTGTATGTTTAACAGAGGCGCTCATTGGGTTGGTTTTAAACCCCGCCTTCCCAAGTCGTGTTAAGCGAATAAGCTGAAGTAGCGGTAGTGCCATCACAACCCGTCACAGCCACTTGCATGGGTGAAGCAACGGTATTTGGATACGTAATATAAATGATGCCGTTAGTCGCAGCTGAACAAGTAGGTATCGTGCCATTATTGTTAAACCGAATCGCACCGACACCGAGTAATGCAGTAGCGCCTGTCTGTGTTGTGTTGTATGAGTTCTTAAAGCTGGTAAGGCCGATAGCGCTACCCGCCGTCGTGCCGTTCCAAACACAGCTTGCCCAGCCTGTACAATTAACATCGATGGTCGATTGTGCAAGACCTGCTGCTGTACCTAATGCCGCTGAGATAGCGTCCACGTTACTTTTAGTGACTTTAATTTTTGTTTGAGTCACATAGTTACCATAGCCTACGGTACCTACCGCCGCGAGAATACCGATAATCGCAACGACGACCAAAAGTTCAATGAGTGAGAAGCCGGCTTGAATATTTTTTTGCATTTTTTAATTCCTTAAAATATTGGATAAAATATGACACACTTCAGATGACACTTTACTTTAAAGATTCTATATTAACTTAACCCTTAAAATCAAGCCCTGAGAAAATTAAAAACTGCCCGGGTTAATTTTGATGGGGTCTTTATTTTTTTCACCCTCAGCGGGCTCATTAAAAAGATCATCGAGCGCAAAATCCAAGGATAAGTCCTCTGCTTTTGCTGACTTTGGGATAGCCTCAGCATCCATCTTGGGCACATTTTTTATTTTCAAAATACCGGCTAGGCCGGCTAAATTAATCACCTTCTGCGCATTTTCCGATAGCGCCTCTACTTCAAAAATTAGATTTTGATCGGTGGCTAACTTCTTGGTAAATAGCATCAGTGCTACCCCTGACGAATCAATGTATTCCAAAGCTTCGCCATTGATCACAAGATGCTTAAACCCTGCTTTAGGCTCTTCTGCGATGGCTAACTTAATATCATTGGTTTCTGAAAGATCCACATTACCGCTGAGCTTTAAAGTAATCTTGTCATCTTTAACTAAAATCGTAAATGCCATAACACTCCTAATCTATAAGGTTTTTTTCCTTAAGGACTTCTTTATACTTTTCCATGGTAATCATGCCATCCTTCGATCCAGTTTGCATCATATTGGCTATCTGAGAAATTTTATTTTCTCGAATCAAGTTAGCAATGGCAGGTGTATTGAGTAAAATTTCAAACGCACCAATGCGACCACCGCCCTTCTTTTTTAAAAGTTGCTGCGTCATTACCATTCTTAATGACATCGACAACTGAGATCTTGTTTTATTCTGCTCTTCCGCGGGGAAGACGTCAATCACGCGATTGATCGTTTCAGGAGCACCATTCGTATGGAGCGTCCCAAACACCAAGTGTCCGGTTTCAGCGGCTGTCAGCGCCATTGAAACGGTCTCGTAGTCTCGCAGCTCGCCCATTAAAATAATATCTGGATCTTGTCGCAACGCGCCTTTTAAAGCGGAAGCAAAAGAGCCAGTATCTTTACCCACCTCGCGTTGAGCAATGACAGACTTGATCGGCACTTGCACATACTCAATAGGATCTTCCACCGTGATAATATGTTCTGAGCGCGTACGATTAATTTTATCAATCATGGCGGCTAAAGAGGTCGATTTCCCAGACCCAGTCGCCCCTGTCACTAACACCAAGCCATCTGTTAAATTTAGGATGTCATGCGCCGCTGGCGGAAGACCCAGCATTTCTATACTGGGTATCTCGGTCACAATCACTCTTAAGACAAGTGCCGAGCCTTTCATCGTTTGTAAGCCCGATGCCCTAAACCTTTGCTCACCAATCACAAATGCAAAGTCAATATCTCCCGTGTCAATAAATCTTTGATACCAGTCTTCTGGAAGTTCACGCTTGAAAAGATCTTGCAGATCTTCCTCTGTAATGAGCATATTCTCAAACTGTTTGAGTTCGCCATGAACTCTCACCGTGACATTCTTCCCAGCATGGAGATGAAAGTCGGAGATGCGATGCTGACTTAAAAGTTCAGGTAAGAAAGTGTAAATAGGATTCGTCATAATTTAATGAATAGTATAACCATAAAAACTTCTAGCCCACCATATCCCCCTGACTAAAGATAGGTAAATATAAAGCTACGACCATAGCGCCAATCAATGCGCCCACAAAAACAATCATGATAGGTTCAATCATGGAGGTCAGTCCTTCTACAGTCGCTTCGAACTCCTCCTGATAATAGCGCGCAATCGAAGAAAGCATCTCGTCCATGTTACCTGTCTTCTCACCCACCTTGATCAGTTGCGAGAGCTCTAGAGGAAAGATAGGCTCTTCCGCAAACAGTGATGACAGTTCAACTCCGCTTACAATACGCTCAGAAATTCTGCCCATCGCTTCTACAAAAACAACATTCGGCGTAATGCGGGAAGATACCCGTAAAATTTCCTCAACCCCAATCCCTGCTGCAAATAAATTTGCCATCAAAAGAGATAGCCTCGCAATCGTCGACTTCACAATAATATTGCCCATAATGGGTAACTTTAAAAAAATGATGTTGATCATTTTTTTATAGTTATATACGCGCTTAAAGAGTTGGTTGTGGATGACTTTGATCGCGATCACGACGCCGATTACAGATAGCACGTTCCAGCCGTTAAGAATCCAATCGCTTGCATCTACAATGACCTGTGTGGGCCCTGGTAATTTTTTACCCATCCCCTTATACATCTCAGTAAAGGTCGGTACCACTTTGGTCAGCATGCCGTATGTAATCAATAGTGTCACCACCACCAAAGTCACAGGATAAAAGAGTGCACTTTTAATACCTTTACGAATGGTTTGCATACGCTCTTGACCCTCGACAATCCGGTCTAAGAAGCTGTCCAGCTTACCGCTGATTTCACCAGCTTCAATCATATTACAAAAAACTTCATCGAAATATTTAGGCTGTTGTCGGATAGACACAGAGAGCGAATTCCCCTGATTAATGTTGGCGATAATATCCTCAATGGCATACTTGAAAACAGGATTTTGTGTTTGAGATGAAACAAGTGTGAGCGCATCTAAAATGCTAAGACCGCTGCGCACCATGGTGGAGACTTTTTTTGTAAAAAGAACGATTTCTTCATCTGTGACTTTGCCAAAAGGTCCCCAGACAAAAGGTTTGGTTATTTTCTTGGGGGCCAAGGCTTCGGTGACCTTGATGTCACGAAACTTGCGGCCTTTTAAGTCAGCTAATGCAGCATTGCGATTCAAGGCTTCAATACTGCCCTTACAACGTCTGTTATTTTTATCTTTGGCCTTGTAGTTAAACTGCTTCACAATCAGGCTTTAATTTTAGGTGTCTGAACTTAAGGTGGCTTGAAATTCTTCAATAGAAAGCACACCCTTTGCCACAAAATCTCTCCCAATCTCTGTCATCGTTCTAAAGCCATCTTTTCTAGCTGCTGCAAGAATTTGGGGTGCCTGCTCATTATTCAAAATCGCCTCCTCCACAGCGGGTGTAATCCGGAGTACTTCGTAAATGCCCTGTCTTCCCTTAATGCCTTTGCCTTCACACACCTTGCAGCCAACCCCTCTTTTAGGTTTCACTTGATGAATATCATCCCCCTTAAATCCCATCTTAGTCAAAATCTCAGGGGTCACCCTAGTATCGATCTCGGCACACGCTGAACAATTTTTACGCGCGAGCCTTTGCGCTACTACGAGAGAAAGGGCTGAGGAGATCATAAAATTTGGCACGCCCATATTTAAAATACGCGTAATGGTTGCAATGGCATCATTCGTATGGAGTGTTGAGAGTAACAAATGGCCGGTAAGTGCTGCTTTAATGGCTATATCAATTGTCTCTTGGTCACGAATTTCTCCCACCAAAATCACTTCGGGATCTTGACGTAAGAATGCTCGAAGGATTGAGCTAAAAGTTAAACCTATTTTCTCATTGGCTTGCACCTGACCTGCGCCCTCTAAATAATACTCCACCGGGTCTTCGGCTGTGAGTATATTAATATCAGGGCGATTGATGTATTGAAGCGCGCCGTAAAGAGTGGTTGTTTTCCCAGATCCGGTAGGCCCTGTTACCAAGACCATTCCCTGAGGTGCTGTGATTGCATCAATCACCTTGGTATAGTCATCTGGATCAAATCCAATCTTGTCTAAAGATAATGCAGGGTCACCCGCAAGAATACGCATGACAATGCGTTCACCATTTTTTGTCGGCATCACATTAAAACGAAAATCAACTTCATTGCCATCATTATCTGTGATGGTGATAGCGCCATCTTGTGGCAACCGTTTTTCAGAGATATCACAATCCGCTAAAATTTTAAAGCGGGTGGTCACTGCTGCATAGTATTTAAAGAGGTATGCGGTATACATATCCTGCAATTCCATCGCGCCATCTTTACGCATTCTAACGTTGGCAAAATCCCTAAAGCTCTCAATATGAATATCAGAAACTTTCGTTTGTACCGCATGAATGAGTATCTGCTGACAAAAATCCATGACTAAATCTGGGTCATTGATGTTCCATTTTTCTTTAAGGGTCTTAATGATGGCTGCTTTCTTGGCTGCTGCAGGCTTAATTACTTCTTTCTTTTCTTCTTTCTTTTCTGCCTTTAGAACATTATCCAGCGCTTTCACTTCTTCTTGACTTTGCTCTTTTGGCGCAAGGATATGATCCAGCGCTTTCTTCGCTTCTGGATCTTCCTCGGCAGGGGCAGTCTTAGGTTCAAGAAGAATAGGTACAATTTTTTCGCTAGCTATGGGCACTGAAGAGAAGTCAAATGTCCCCGCTACGATGTCTACGCCGCCTCTCAATTTATTTTGTGCTTGGATCACTTTATTTAAAGATAGAAGTTTCTCAAAATGGCTTAATGAAGTCAGTTCAAATAAAATATCCACTTTCGCGTGGGTCTTTAATTCATCTTTGAGCGAGATCGATTTTGGATCAATGATCAGCACTTTCAAGAAACCATCCTCAAAAGCATAGGCGAGTATGCCTTGCTCGACTGAAAATATAATGGGAAGCAAAATAATAGCGTCCGCATCAATATCCTCCTCCTCAGGAAACGCTCGCGTGAGACTTACGGTCCTCGCAAATAAAGTAACAAGCTGAGCCTCATCCACTAAGCGATCTTTAATCAGTGAATTCAGTTTTTCTGGCCAGTCAAGCTTTTGGTAACGATCGTTGTTAAATAAAACGGGGTTAATCTTTCCCGCATTGACCATGGCATTTAAAAATCGCTCACTAGTTTGTTGAGTGTAGTTAGGCATATTTAATTTGTTTTAGATGGGGCAGCAGCAGGCAGCCCTGGTGAAGGTCCCCCAGCCGTTACATTTTGCATATTCACTGGGAAGGTCACCGCGGGGATTAACAAAGATTCATCGAACTTACTCGCCACATAAATACCGTATTGATTGATATTGACAATAAAAAAATCAGAGGTGCCCAAATTCTCGCCCTCGTAAACCGTCAACACAGTGCTTAATAAATCTTTTTGATTAAAGGCTAGGGGGGAATCTTTTAATGCCATCAACCCTGCTTGCGACAAGCCTATAGTGGCAGAGCT
This sequence comes from Methylophilaceae bacterium, assembly GCA_014190615.1. Taxonomy (GTDB): domain Bacteria; phylum Pseudomonadota; class Gammaproteobacteria; order Burkholderiales; family Methylophilaceae; genus Methylopumilus. The sequence continues at coordinate 3,999 of BJGS01000038.1, read as the reverse complement.
TGCAATGTCTTTGATCCTCTCTTCCTTATGGACTAAACGCTTATTGATTAAAGCACAATCAAGAGAGTACTGACTGATCTGATTCCGCAAAAAAAAGCAATTTGCTCGAGCAAATTCTAAATTATTAAAGGGCCCATATTCGAGTTCATAGGCCAATTTCTTTTCAGGGGATCTTTTTTTATTATTATTTTCGCGATCCGCAAATCCAAAAGTACTGTCCTTGTTGCCTCTTATAATAACGCGGCGATTAAGATTATTAATAAATGTGGCGATAAAATCTCTACCGGCTTGTTGTGCTAATTTTTTTTCGTAGAAGGTGCCTAGAGAAATATAAAAGGCATTATTAGAGGAAACGTCAACTTTTTCTGGCCAAGAAATTTCAATCACATTCTTAAGTGAACTTTGTTCATTTTGATAAATGCCGAGTATTCTATAATATCTAAAATCATCCAATGCCCTAACATCGTCTAATCGTCCATTAAGGGATTTCTCTCGGTCGAGGTTTGTTGAATATTGTGGGGGTTTTATGACGCCCCTTGCAAAAGGATCCTGAATCGTGTTGCCTAGGGTTTTTTCTGCAGCAAGCAGAGGGGAAGTAAAAAAAGTAAAGTTAAATATCAGACCAAAAACAAAATATATATTGAGTAGCCTCAGCATGTCAAAAGCTTACCATAGTCGAGCTGAAAAAATTAATTTTGTAGGGGTATTTTACTCAATTTTTTTTACTCTGTGAGGTATTTCTAGCATGACTCTAAACTCTATATTTTGTTTGTCTTGTTTTGCAAGAATTTCCTCATAAGGAATGTTGATGGAAGGAATCACTCTAGTGAGAGTATTTCTGACCTTTAAATAATTTAAATAGTTACCCTTCAGCATAAAATCATAAGTGATGAAGCTTATATTTCTTGGGGGAGTAGGTGGCAGAGGTGGCACGGGCAAAATTTTGCTTCTAATTGCAACTGGGGCTGGGGCTGCTCCTGGGGCTGCTCCTGGGGCTGGGGCTGCTCCTGGGGCTGCTCCTGAATTTAAAGAAATCTCATCGGCTTGAGGTAAAGAATATTGAGGCGGGTCTTTATCTAAATCTTTCATATATTGCTCCCCATACAATATGTTTTCCTTAACAATGACAATGTTACTTAATTCAAAAAGTCTTGTGATGTCATCGCTATAATTTTGAACGGCTATGAGATCTGGAAAACGCTTAATCTCGCTATCTAATTTTAACTTGAGAGCTGCATTCTCTTTCCTTATCGGAATCACTTGCTGTTTTGCGATTTCAATCTCTTTCTTCATTGCTTCGACTTTAGCTTGGTAGTCTAATGAAGTTTTTTGAGCGACAATATTTTGATTAATCCCTATGATTGACTTGACTAAAAAAAATACAGACACGCTAAGGATTAATAATAATTCGATAAACCAAAGATAAATCTTATTGTTACTCGTTAAACTTCTATATAAAGTGGATCTAAATTGAGTGGGTTTAAAAAAAATAAATTGATGTTTTTTTATTCTTATATATTTTTTCTTATTTTCTGAATAAGAGGACTCTTTAATTTTTACCCCGCGATCAACAGAATCATCAGCTGGAAATCCTAAGGAGTGAGCTATCAACTCAGTTTTTTCTTTTAGATTTTTTACACTCTCGCTTTGATTAATCTCTTCGAGTAATTCTGACGCGCGCTTAGATAGCGCCTGACTCGAATCTTTTAAAGCTTGCATGCTCTCGCTTTGATTAATCTCTTCGAGTAATTCTGACGCGCGCTTAGATAGCGCCTGACTCGAATCTTTTAAAGCTTGCATGCTCTTGCTTTGATTAATCTCTTTGAGTAATTCTGTCGCACGCTTAGATAGCGTTTTTTTTCCTTTTAAAAAAGATTTAATCCCCATCATTTAGGATGGCTTAGCTTGAGTGTTCGGAGAGATGGTATTACCCTTGATTTCAAAATACTGTAGATTACTATCTTTACGCTTGAATACTTTAAAAATTAAATCTTTGAAATTAGGATTGGCCGAAAAATGTTCATAAAAACGATTGACCTCTGAGAATGATTTTCCATTGCCTAACAAGATAAAGGAATTTCTCCTTACGACAACACGCTCTAACTCTAAATCAGTTGGTAAATCCGCATTGAAAAATTTAAAAAGCTTTTCATTGTAATTGCCTTTGTCTAGATTTTGCAGCTTGGCGAGGTCTGTCATGATTTGTGCTTTAGTAGCGCTCTCTGCTCCTAGTAGATTTTTTTCTTGCTCAAGATCTTTAGACATATTTGTGAATTCATTCAGTGCATTCAGCATCATGTCATTTTTTTTATTTAAACTTACGAAACCTAAAGTTAAACAACTGAGCACTAAGAAAGTAAACATTAATTTTTTACCAATTTGATAACGATCATAAAAAGTAAAATTATTCACAATAAAACGATACTTAGGATGTAAATTAAATAATGGTGTTTCAATCACCATATTTTTATAAGATGGCGAAGAGAAATATTGCATATGATAGCAACCTAAATTAGGCAACATAAATGAACCATAATTTTTATATTCACTAAGATTTTTTTCACCCATTACCTCATCAGCTTCAATTACATCTGGGTTATGAAGCATTTCAAAAGTAAACTGACTACTAAGTGAGCGAAAGTTAGCGAGCCTAAAGTTTTTACGAAATAATTCAAACAAGATATTTTCTTTGGCGTGATCAGAAATAAAAAAAACAGTTTCCACCTTCGATGCTTTGAGTTCATCTTTAAGAAAGGCGAAGGCTTGTTTCAAGCTTGCCGTGAGGCGATTAGTGACCTCAGACCAAAATAAGTTGTCAGTATCATCATCTAAAGCCGATGCGCTATTGATGGCTAAAGAATCTTTAGCCTCAGGTAACTCATCAAATAATATTTCATCCATATCGCTGATATTAACCTTGGCGATATAAAACACATCACTATTCACGTAAATAAGTCTACTGTCGCCTTGCGTTAGAAAAAAAATACAAAAGGGGCGCTCTCTTTCGATCCGAGTTAAACGTGATTCAACAATCCTAATAATCGACTGATCTTCTGGTATGAATCCGATAGGATATAAATTGCCTCCTAGAATCATTGCCGTATATTCTTTAATGATCTTTGACGAGCACGCTGTATAGAGCATGGTTGAAGTGCCATCATTGTCATTGAGCGCTAAAAAATTTGCTCTGATTTGAGCGTCCTTCGTATCGACTAAACCCTCGTCATACTCTTTCCAAAATTCATACGCCTGTTTTTGCATCGCAGCATATTCTTTTTTATCAGCAGCGGTATTAAGATTAAGTGGAATACTTATTACTTTTAGGGGGCTAATTCTATTTGCGATAACCGTTGTCACTTGATGACCTTCAAGTTTATATTGCTTTGAAAGTCTTTGAAGATTGTCGCTTAGTATCTCTAAGTCAGCGTTAATATTAAAAGGATCAATTTTTTTTGGCAGCCTCCAACGAATCACTGTGCTCTTTGTCTGGAACTGCTCAAAATACAAACTCGTAGTTAAAATAAATTCTTCTGGCAATACTTTCAGAACAAGTTTTTTTTCCGCTGTAAGCTTTCTTTGTTTTTTTTCATGCGCCATGTTTATTATCTAGCGATTTAATAAGGGCATCAGTTCTTGTGAGATAAACTTCTTCTGTAATATATTTTTTCTCATAAAGTTCTTTAAGTGCCAAAAGCGTCTCTTCAATATCTTCAAGCGCCTCAGCATTTAGATGACTGTTTTCTAGATTAAGGTCAATGTCGCCCACTAACTTTTTAAAAGTATCCGTTATCTCGGTCTCGGTTAGTGTCTTTGAAACCTCTAATGTACTTTTCTTAACTTTTTTTCTTTTTACAGCAAAAAGAATAAAAAGTAATACAACTAAAAGCGCCCCTAAAGCCGCAAATTTATTTGCTAATAGAAAGAGAAATAAAGTTTGCATCGTTACTTAATCGCCTTATCAAAGGTCCTTGCTATATTTTTTGTCGTAATGACCGTTGG
>BJGS01000037.1 GCA_014190615.1 Methylophilaceae bacterium | reverse complement strand
CAAAGGGAGAAGTAATAAAGAAACTAAGCTTTTCGAATAATGGATCTTAGTGAGGGTTTCAGATGGACTCAAAATATTACTTCAGACCTTTTTTGTATAATACTGAGTAATGCTTACATCGCTTAATTAGTACGTTATGTGTTCCGGTATCAATAATTCTAGATTTTTCAATCACAACAATCCTATCAGCATTTAAAATTGTTGAGAGTCTATGGGCAATGACTATAGTAGTTCTATTCTTCATTAAATTATCTAAAGCCGACTGAACATATTTTTCTGAGTGTGAATCAAGGGCTGAAGTGGCCTCATCAAGAAGCAATATAGGCGCATTTTTTAAGATTGCACGGGCAATTGCAACTCTTTGGCGCTGGCCTCCCGATAATCTAACGCCTCTATCTCCAATTTCATGATCTAGTTGATTTTCAAGCGGCTCAATAAACTCCCATGCATTAGCTGCTATTGCAGCTTTTTTAACCTCTTCTTTAGTAACAGACCTATCTAAAGCGCCATAGGCAATATTATTAAATATTGTGTCATTGAATAAAATTGTATCTTGGCTTACCAATGAAAATTGACTTCGCAGATTTCTTAATTTTAAATCATTAATATTTATGCCATCTAATAATATTTTTCCTTCTTCGATCTCATAAAATCTTGGCAATAAATTAATAAGTGTTGTTTTTCCACCACCCGACTTTCCAACAAGTGCCACTTTCTCGCCAGGCTTAATTTTTAAACTAAAATCTTCAAGAATATTATGCTTACTATTTTGATATTTGAATGATAAGTTAACAAACTGTAAATACCCTTTTGCACGTTTAATAAGTTTTGAGCCGCGATCAATTTCTGGATCCTCATCCATTAATCCAAATACACTTTTAGAAGCTGCTATAGCAATTTGGACCTTATCATTGATTGAGGTTAAGCTTTTAATTGGGGCGATAATCATTAACAAAGCTCCAAAGAAAGCAGCAAATTCGCCTGCAGAAAATTTACCAAAAGAGTAAAAAGCAATGCCTGATAATGCAACGCCCGCTAAAATTTCAACCGCAAAAGAATTTAAAGCGCTTATTCTTACTAGTTTAGTTTGTATCTTTCTGATTTTTTCTGAAATCTTATTGAATCTAATAATTTCATGTTGATTAGACCCAAATATTTTCACAATTCTCTGTCCTGTAATGGCTTCATCTGAGGACATTGTGAGCTCTCCCATCGCATTTTGTGAGATAGTTCCGGCGTTCCTTAGCCTGGGTGACATTATCTTTAGATAATAAGTTAATAATGGCGCCAATAAGAAAAAAGCAAATGTGAGCTTCCAATCCAAATAAAACATATAGGAAATAATTCCAATAAAACTTATCCCATCTTTAATTAAATTAAATCCTATATCTGTAATTACATTGGAAAGCTGCTGAACATCATTATTGATTTTAGAAACAATATGGCTAGATGAATTTCTATCAAAAAAATTCACAGGTAACATCATAATTCTTTTAAAAAGATCGCATCTTATGCTCTCTACAGTCCTCATTGCAATTGACTTCATGAAGTAAGTCGAGAAAAGCCCTGACAAAGCTCTTGTAACCATGACTGTTAACAAAAGTAATGCAAGTGAGATTTGTTTATGGCCAACTTCTGAACTAAATCCGTGGTCTGTAATTTTTTTTATAATTACCAAGAATGCGGTATTGGTTAAAGATAAAATAACCAATGAAATAATACTTAATAATAAAATAAATTTATGTTGCCAAGTATATTTAAACAGTCTTTTGTAAAGATATTTGAGATTGATCGACTGTGATGTAGATATTTTTTTAATATTTTTTGCCATTAGGCTGGAATTAAAACTAAACTTTTTTGAAGTCTAATTAATTTTTGTAGAAAATGTAATATGAGTTAAGCCTGCTTGTCTTGATGCTTCCATTACATTAATTACTGACTGATGCTCACATTTTGCGTCTGCATTAATAATTACAGGCACTTCTTTTTCACCTTTAGCTGAATTTTTTAAAGCAGTAATTATAGACTCAAGATTTTTGTTTGGAAGCTGGCTATCGTTGACCGAATAAACACCTTCGGCTGTGATAGAAACATTAATTACATTAGGTTTTTTATCTGGGCTGTTTGCCTCAGCAGTGGGGAGATTAATTTTTAATTCACTAAATCTAGAAAAAGTTGTACTTACAACAAGGAAAATAATAATAACTAAGAGTACGTCGATCAGAGGTACCAGGTTGAGCTCTAAATCTTCGTGTTTTTTTCCTCGCTGAAAATTCATTATGCAGTCCTAGTTATATTTATTTACGAACACCCATTAACTCAATCAGTTTGATCGCTTGCTGCTCCATATCAAAAATCAAATCCTCAACTCTAGATCTAAAATAACGATAAAAAATCATTGCAGGAACTGCCACAATAATACCTGTCGCAGTATTGTATAAGGCAACTGAAATGCCTCTCGCAAAAACGGCAACATCATGACCGCTGCTCGTAAATGAGCTAAAAAGATCAACCATGCCGATTACCGTACCTAAAAGTCCTAAAAGTGGCGCTACTGCTGCAATTGTTCCTAATATTGAGAGATATTTTTCAAGCTTGTAATTAACAGATCTACCAGACTCTTCTATCGCTTCTTTAATATGAGCTGCGGATGAATTTGAATTGTTAAGAGCGCTTGCAAAGATCTCACCCAAGAGAGAATGTTCTTTGATTTTAGCAATTACATCTTTTTTTATCGTACCTTGGTTCAACAACTTCTGAACTTCCGGAAGAAGGTCACTTGGCGCAACAATCTCAGCTCTTAGGGACCAAAAACGCTCGCCAATAATCGCCAAAGCGATAATTGATGCAAATATGAGCGGCCAAATCGGCCATCCAGCAGCTAGGATAATTTCCCACATATGTATTTCTCCAAATGTTTAATGAGCATAATTCTATCTTAATATTCAATTAATTGCTTAAATCGGCTTATCTCTTTTTAAGCTTCCCTTGATCTAATTTGTAATGAAACTTTAATCTAGCTGCTAATTGATTATCATGGGTAACTAAGATGATAGTCGAACGATTTTCTTTAGCTAAATCAAGCAATAAATCAAATACGAAATGTGCTGTTTTCCCATCTAAATTTCCTGTAGGCTCATCTGCAAGAATACATTTTGGCTTAGCAATTAAAGATCTAGCAATTGCTACCCTCTGCCTTTCCCCTCCAGATAATTGACCTGGTTTATGAGTTAATCTTTTCCCAAGGCCTATTTTTCTTAATAGGTCTTCGGCTTCTTTAAAAGCTTTTTTATAAGGACATCTTCTTATTAACAAAGGGAGTGCGACATTTTCTATAGCGTTAAAATCACTAAGTAAATGATGAAATTGATATACAAAACCCAAGTGCGTATTTCTTAAGACGCCCAATTCATCTTGATCTAAAGATGCAATATTTTGATTTAAAATTTTAATTTGGCCAGATGAAGTTTTTTCAAGTCCAGCCATAAGGTGAAGCAGTGTGCTTTTACCTGATCCTGAGACTCCAATAATGGCTGTATGATCGCCTTCATTAATATTAAGGTTTAGCTTATTAATAATAGGCTCATCCAAACCAGCAAATGTCTTCGATACATCTTTGCAAGATATAAGTGTATTTTTAATCATGCTTTAACGCTTCAGCAGGGGAGCTTTTAGAGGCTGTGATACTAGGGTAAATAGTTGCAAGAACTGATAGCAAAATAGATATTGAAGCAATTGCACTGACATCAGTTATTAATAGCTTAGAAGGTACTTCAGAAATATAATAAATATCCTTAGATAAAAATTGAACGTTAAATAATTGCTCAATAAAAGGCACGATCGCATGAATATTTAGTGCAACAACAGTCCCCAGAAATACTCCACTGATAGTTCCGATTACCCCTATTAATGAACCTTGAATAATAAATATGTATAGAATGCTTTTAGGCTTCGCTCCATATGTTCTAAGAATTGCAATGTCTGATCTTTTATCAGTCACAGCCATCACTAAAGTAGAAACAATATTAAATGCTGCAACTGCGATGATTAGCATCAGAATGATAAACATCACTCTTTTTTCCATTTGAACAGCCGCGAAAAAATTGGCGTGCTTTTTTGTCCAGTCGTTGACATAAAAAACACCCGATTCCGAAAGATTGTTTGATAATCTTTTTGCAACTATAGGCGCCAAAAAAAGATCATCAATCTTTACCCTAACACCAGAAACGGCATCGTTCATTTGAAGGAATTTCTGAGCATCCTCAAGATTCATGAGCGCCATGCCGGAATCATATTCGTACATTCCGATTTCAAAAATACCTACAATGTTAAATTGTCGCATTCTAGGAAATGTTCCTGCCGGGGTATAAGAGCCTTGTGGAATTAAAATATTAACCTTATCTCCAACGACGATGCCTAGCTGCTTTGCAACATCTATGCCTAAAATCATATTAAATGTATTAGGTTTTAAATCAGACAACCTACCAACCTTAACTTTCTTTTCAAGATCATCAACGTTGCCCTCAAGTTCTGATGCAATCCCTCGAAGCATAATTCCCTGGCTCCCGTATTCACTAACTAACATACCCTGACCATCTACATAGGGCGCCGATCCTTTTACATCTGGGGATTCATGAAGTTTTTTTGTCAAATCTTCCCAATGGTTCAATACATTATTAGAGCTTGTAATTTCAATATGAGAAGCCACCCCAAGAATTCGCGTTCGAAGTTCATCCTGAAAACCATTCATCACGGACAGAATAATAATGAGAGTTGAAACTCCAAGGGCTATTCCGACCATGCTTGTCATTGAAATAAAAGATATGAAGCTATTTTTTTGCTTAAACTTTATATATCTACAAGCAATCCAAGCTTCAAAGGGTAGGTATTTGTTAAGTAAAGACATTTGCTTTATTTTATCAGGGTTATCCATTCCAATCTGATAAAATCACTCTATGTTTACAGGCATTATTCAATCCATCGGTTTAATAAAAAAAATTGAGTCTTTTAAAAAAGATGTTCAAATTAGTATTGTTTACGATCCTAAGAAAATCAATGGTATCAAATTAGGTGACAGTATTAGCGTAAATGGTATATGCCTGACCGTTCAAAAAAAACAAAAAAATCAATTTACATTTCACGTATCTGAGGAAACTTTGAATAGAACAATAGTATTCAAAGAAAATGCTATTGTTAATTTAGAAAGTTCGCTTTTATATAGCGGGAAAATGGGGGGTCATTTTGTAACAGGCCATATTGACGGTATAGGTAAAATTTCAGAAATTAAAATTAGTAGTCAATGCTGGATTGTTGAAATAAAGCCACCGAAAAAACTACTTAAATTCATTGCGGAAAAAGGTTCTGTCTCAATAAATGGTGTGAGTCTGACTGTAAATTCAATCAAAAATGATAAGTTTAAAGTAAATATCATTCCCTTTACCCTAAAAGAAACTAATTTAGGAGGTCTGGCCAGAGGAAGTGAAATTAATATTGAAATAGACCTCATTGCTAGATATCTTGAAAATATTATTAAAAGAAAATAAATGATTCATCCCTCAGTTGAAATTATTGAAGATATAAAGCAAGGCAAAATGGTAATCCTTGTGGATGAGGAAAATAGAGAGAATGAGGGCGACCTTGTGCTAGCTGCCGAATTTGCCAGCTCTGATCATATTAATTTTATGTCCAAGTTTGGGCGCGGTCTGATTTGCCTCACATTAACTGAAGAAAAATGTCAAAAGCTCGAATTACCCTTAATGGTTCAAGAAAACGAGACTAGATTAGGGACAAATTTTACAGTCTCAATTGAAGCGGCTGAAGGTGTTACCACTGGAATTTCGGCAAATGATAGAGCCACAACAATCAAAGCTGCTATTGATAAAAATGCCACTTCAAAAAGCATTGTGAGGCCAGGCCATATATTTCCATTAATTTCTAAAAAAGGCGGTGTACTTGTTAGGGCTGGACATACCGAAGCTGGCTGCGACCTAGCTCAACTAGCAGGATTAGAATCAGCATCAGTTATATGTGAAATTCTTAATGAAGATGGAAATATGGCGAGACTTCCAGATTTAATTATATTTTCAGAGCAACATAATATTAAGATTGGTACGATTGCAGACCTAATTGAATACCGAAGAAAGAATGAAAAGTTAATCGAAAAGTTAATCGAAAAAGATATTTTTACGCCTTACGGGCAAATGAAATTGATCTTATATAAGGATAAAATTCTAGAAGAAACTCACATTGCCCTTGTTAAAGGTAAGATTGAGGCAAATAAAGAAACCATCGTAAGGGTTCATGAGCCTTTGTCGGTGATTGATCTTTTGGACATGGAAGACAAAAGGCATTCATGGAATGCTTTAAAAGCTATCAAAAAAATAAATGAGGATGGCGGCGTTTTGGTCTTCATAAACCATAATACAAATACAAATGACCTTCTCAGCATTCTAAAAGTAGACAATATTTTGCCTGTCAAACACAATAACGATCTCAGGAATTATGGTATCGGCTCTCAAATATTAGTAGATTTGGGAGTTAAGAAAATGAAATTACTCTCTGCCCCAAGAAAGATGCCAAGTATGATTGGCTTTGGTTTAGAAATTACGGGTTACATCGAAAATTAATACGTTCCATTAATTAATTATGCTAGAATGCTGTCATTGAAAAATTATAAAAAAAATAATTTTATAGCGCACTGTCAAACTGACTTCATGTCAGTTTTTTTTTCGAAAAAAACTCTCCTTATTAGCTGGATTTTAGAATCAAGATCGAAAGGCTTGTCTTGTTAATCTCTCAAAATCATTACTCATCTCAAAATCAAACAGAAGGGAATATCATAGGATTTGATTTTGGAGAAAAGCGCATAGGGGTCGCTATTGGAAACAATATATCCAAATCAGCTCAAGCTTTAATTACAATCGAATCTGCATCAAGCAATCAAAAATTTGAGGCTATTCAAAAAATTATGGATGAATGGCAACCTGTATCAATAGTTGTTGGCGTACCTTTTAACGTAGATGGCTCAGAACATAAAGTTACAAATTTATGTAAAAAATTTGCCAAACAACTGGAACAAAAATATGCGCTACCCATTCATCTTATTGATGAGCGCTACACGTCAATTGAAGCTAGCTATGAAATTCATGATAAAAAAATTGATCTAAAGAAAAAGAAATTGCTGATTGACCAGATAGCAGCCAAAATTATTTTACAATCCTATCTTGATCAAATTTAAATTAAATAATGACTCTACCTAACGCCGAAAATCTAATAGAAAGTCTAAAAAACAAAATCAATACAATTATTGATAGCAATACAGTTCTTATTGGTGTTCAGCGGGGCGGGGAATTAATTCTTCAAAAAATATTACCTGACTTAAGACAGCACCTTGCAACAGGCTCAATTGACACTTCTTTTTACAGGGATGATTTTTCAAGTCGCGGCTTAAAAATAAAAAATAAGCCATCAAAAATCGATACTGAAATTGATGGTAAGAATATTATTCTTATTGATGATATCTTTTCTACAGGCAGAACTGTTCGAGCTGCTATGAATGAAATTTTTGATTACGGAAGGCCTTCAAAAATTATATTGGCTGTTTTGATTGATAGAAATGAGCAAGAGCTTCCTATTACCCCACAAATTTATATTGAAAAAATTAGCTTGCCTAAAAATCAACATTTAGAACTTGCCTTTGATCAAAATAAAAAATTTATATTTCAGCTAAAGGAAAATAATGTTTAATCCTCAGCTAAATGACAAAGGTAATTTAAATCACCTCCTCTCTATCGAAGGCTTGTCAAAAGAAAAAATTATTCAAATATTAGATACTGCGGAGTCTTTCTTAAAAATTGGTGAAAGAGACGTTAAAAAGGTCCCTATATTGAGAGGCAAAACAGTATGTAATGTGTTCTTTGAAAACAGCACAAGAACTAGAACTACATTCGAAATTGCAGCCAAAAGACTTTCTGCTGATGTTATCAATCTAAATGTTGCAACCTCTTCCCAATCGAAAGGCGAAACAATTTTAGACACAATTAATAATTTGATTGCTATGAATGCAGATATTTTTGTTGTGAGACATTCATCGTCGGGAGCAGCTCATTTTATTGCTTCCCATGTAAAGCCAAATATTCATATCATTAATGCAGGTGATGGAAATCACTCTCATCCCACGCAGGGCTTATTAGACGCCTTTACTATTAGAAAATATAAAACTAATTTTAATAACTTAAAAGTCGCTATTGTTGGGGATATCCTTCATTCCAGGGTTGCGCGATCTAATATACATGCATTAAATATACTTGGCGTTCCTGAAATTAGAGTGATTGCTCCTAAAACATTACTTCCTTATGAGGTCGAAAAATTAGGAGTACATGTGTTTCATGATATTGATAAGGGGCTCAAAGATGTAGATGTAATTATGATGTTAAGAGTTCAGAACGAAAGAATGGACGGGGTCATGCTTCCTTCTCAAGAAGAGTATTTTAAAACATATGGATTAAATGAATCACGATTAAACTTGGCAAAGAAAGAAGCGATAGTCATGCACCCTGGGCCAATGAATCGAGGCGTCGAAATTGATTCAGCAGTGGCGGATAGTGAGCAATCGGTCATTCTTCCTCAAGTGACTTTTGGCATAGCTGTAAGAATGTCAGTGATGGCAATTTTAGCAGGGCAATATTCATGAGTATTTTAATTAAAAATGGCCGAGTAATTGATCCAAAAAATAATGTAGATTCGATTCTAGATATTTTGGTTGTAAATGGAAAAATTACAGAATTAAATAAAAATTTAGACTCCAAAAAAGCAAATCAAATAATTGATGCTTCAAAAAAAATAGTGATGCCAGGCATTATTGACCTTCAGTTAAATTTAAGGGAACCAGGCAATCAATACAAATCTACATTAGAAAGTGAAATGAAAGCAGCGAATGCCGGAGGGGTAACTGGCATGGTTTGCCCTCCCGACACGACGCCTATTTTAGATGAGCCTGGTCTCGTTAAGATGTTAAAGAACAAATCTGAGGCGCTTAAACGAGGAAATGTATACCCCCTTGGCGCACTCACTCAAAAACTTAATGGAAAATTATTGACTGAGATTAATGATCTATATGAATCGGGTTGTATTGGATTCTCTCAGGCAGAAAAACCCATTCAAGATACAGAAGTGTTATATAGATCATTTCAATACCTTTCCACCTTTAATCTGAAAGCATTTTTAAGGGCTGAAGATGCCTACTTGTCAGAAAAAGGCATTATAAATGCGGGCGAAATTTCAACTCGACTCGGACTAAAAGGCATTCAAAGCATAAGTGAAACTACTGCTATCAATAAAATATTAGAAATAGCTCGTTTAACTAAAACCAAAGTACATTTAAATAAAATATCTACTGCAGATGGGTTAAATTTAATAAAAATAGCCAAAAAAAATGGTGTTGATGTAACTTGCGACGTATCAATTCACCAAATTTTTCTCACGGATAATGATATTGGCTTTTTTAATACCAATTGCTACTTAAAGCCTCCTTTAAGAAAAGAATCTGATCGAATAAAGATTATAGAATCAATTGTTGATGGAACAATTGATGCAATATGCTCGGACCATTCCCCTGTAAATGAAGATAATAAATTAAAACCTTTTGCAGAATCAGAGCATGGTGCATCAAGCGTAGAGCTACTAATACCAATGGTTTTCAAGCTATCAGAAGAATATAAGATAGATTTAGGTCTGTTAATTAACAAAATTACTCACAAACCTGCAAATATTTTAGAAGTCAATAAAGGGAATCTTTCAATAAATTCGGATGCAGATATTTGTATATTTGATCCTAATTATTCATGGGAAGTTAATGCAAAAACTTTAATTAGTGAGGGTAAAAATACTCCCTTTATGAATGCAAATTTTATTGGAAAAGTATCAAGCACTATTTTTAATGGCAATATTGTTTTTATTAGTCAGTAGCAACTTTAAATACTTAAAAAAATAATAAATTTTCACATAAAAATAATATGAAAATAATTGTAATAAAAACTTGACTAGCTTTCAAAACAAGTTCATATTTACACTTGCTTTTGCAGTAAAAAAAATTTTTTTTATTCTTTGGAGTCTTTTAAATGATCAAAAAATTAATTTCAGCAATTTTTGGTTCTTCAAAACCAGTAGAAACTAATAGTACGCTTCCAGCAACAATTTCAAAACCTTCAACATCAGTTAGCGCTAAGAAAAAACCAGCAGCTAAAAGAAAACCAGCAGCTAAGAAAAAACCAGCAGCTAAAAGAAAACCAGCAGCTAAGAAAAAACCAGCAGCTAAAAGAAAACCAGCAGCTAAAAGAAAACCAGCAGCTAAAAG
>BJGS01000036.1 GCA_014190615.1 Methylophilaceae bacterium | reverse complement strand
AGCGCGTGAGCAAAGATGTTTTTAATCGGATAATACTCAATTTTTCATCCTGTGCATCAATTTTTATTGTGTCTAAAAATACTAGCGCTTTATCAATAGATTCTTTTTTTGCAATGATTTCTGCTGTGATTAATTTTGACTCAATGAAATGATTACCATTACTTACTTTATTGAGCCAAGTAATTGCTGCATCCTCTTGATTCTTTTTTTCTGCAATCTTTGCAAGATAGATAAAGATTTGATCCTTGTCTTTTGGATTTTTTTTAAGGCTTTGTAGAAAATACTTTTCGGCAAGATCATAATCTTCAAGTTCAACTGATAATAAGCCCACAGCAAGGACAATCTCCGCCGAGCTATTTGCAGCGCTGACAAGTCTTATAAATTCATTTTTTGCCTCATTAAATTTGCGCCCATTTGTCAGTAACTTTGCATACTCAAGTCTTACATCATTTGATTTTGGATATTTATTTAAGAAGTCGCTATAAAAATTAAGGGCTTTTTCAGGGCTTTCATTGGCTAAGATTTGCCCTTTAAATAAGGCAGGCATTTCCCAGTCAGGCTTAATTTGATTGATAGCAGTCAATTCTTTTTCATAAATTTTTTGATCTTTACCAATCCAGGCAGCATGTAAAACAGCAAAATGCGCTTCTGCTAATTTGGGGTAAGGTTGAGCAAGATCGGTTACTAAAATTAATACAGCTTTTTTATCTGACACATGTGAAAGCATGGTATTTAAGTATAAAAAGCCACTTGCCCTTGTTTTTTCTTTGAGGAGCAATTTTTGTAAAATTGGCTTTGCTTCACTAAGTTTATTGTTAGCTATAAGTATTTCGATTAGTGCTTGTTGAGCATCGATAGAGTCTTTATTAAGCTCATTCCAAACTTTTGAAGCTTCTAAAGCTAAAGCGCTATTCCTTGTGACGCCAGTAAGTCTTGTTGCGCGCTCAGCTAAAAGAGCACTATCAGTTTGCTTGGCCAAATCCAAAAAGAGTTCACTTGCAAGACTAAGCTCTCCTCGTTGAGAAGCTATTTCAGCTAATAAGAGTCTAAAAATAAGATCAGGATTGGTATAATTATTAGAATTGCTAGATGGGTCTGGCTTTGCATTTGCTAAAATACTAAATAAGAGAAAAGTAATAAGGGTTAATTTTCGAAGCTGACGCATAAAGATTCCTGAGATTTGATTTCTACAATAGTTTAAACTAATTTAACTAAAAATTAGCCGATAGAATGTTGCAATGCTTAATAAAGCAAAACAAGATTTTTAATATGTATAATCTATGATTCATTTTTTCAATAAAAATTCAAAAAAACATCTATGTCAAATCTAACCTTAGAAGCTATTGAGCTGACGCGCCTTTTTGGGGGTCGCGAGGCCGTTAAAAATGTAAGTTTTCATCTAGAAAAAGGCGAGGTTTTAGGTTTTCTGGGGCCTAATGGCGCTGGTAAGTCGACCACGATGCGCATGCTTACAGGGAATTTAGCTCCTTCGATTGGTACCGTAAAAATTTGCGGTATTGATATAATTGAAAATCCCAAGGAAGCCAAAGCATTAATAGGGTATTTGCCTGAAATGCGTCCCTTATATAAAGAGCTGACGGTAGATGAATTTTTAACCATTGCCGCTCGACTTCATAAGGTCCCTAGTAAGCAGATTACAAAAGCCGTAGAAATTGCAAAACAAAAATGTGGATTAAGCCATATGAGTAAGCGATTAATTGAAAACTTATCTAATGGTTATCAGCAGCGCGTAGCAATTGCTCAGGCAATTATTCATAATCCATTGGTTGTGATTCTCGATGAACCTACAGTAGGGCTTGATCCGATTCAAATTAGAGAAATTAGATACCTTATTCGTGAAATAGGCCAAAAACACAGTGTAATTTTATCAACGCATATACTCCCTGAAGTCGAAATGGTTTGTGACCGTGTTCAAATTATTGACAAAGGTAATTTAGTATTTCATGGGTCAATTGATGAATTAAAACAACATCGACAAGGTAATAAGTTAATGGTGGGTTTTTCAAAAGCACCTGCTATCTCAGCACTTAAAGATATTGAAGGTGTTATTAAAGTTGAAAAGACAGAGGATCAAATGTATCGCATTCACTTTAAAGATAAGCAATCCCCATCTGAGGCTATCGTAAATTTATCTGTAAAAAATCGCTGGGGCCTTTATCAAATAGCTCCTGACCAAACGAGCCTTGAAGATGTATTTGTTCAATTAACTGAAAAGAAACAAAAAAATTAAATGAATGTGAGTGAGCGCTAATATGATTTTAAATATCGCAAGAAAAGAGCTTAAGAGTTTATTTGCTTCACCAATGGGATGGACTATATTGGCTCTTCTTATGGCTTTGCTTGGGAATTTTTATCTCACTGGGGTAAATAAATATTTTGAAGTGATGTCAGGGGCCGTGCGACCTGCTGAAAGAGTTGGAGTCACGATATTTGTGGGTCAGACAGTGTTTGGTATAGCTCGCTATATTATGCTTTTTGCCGTCCCTCTTTTGACAATGCGCCTTATTAGCGAAGAAAGACGTAATCAAACATTACCCTTTTTATTTAGCGCACCGATTTCGTTAACGGAAATCGTTTTAGGTAAATTTGTCGGGTTGATAATTTTCTTAAGCATTCTTATTATTTATATTTTTATGATGCTCATCACGCTTAATATTTGGTCGGATATAGACTTTGGATATCTTTTGGCAAATTCATTTGGCCTTTGGCTTCTTTTAGGAAGCTTTTCTGCTTTAGGCATTTATTTTTCAAGCTTAACAAAACAGCCTATTATTGCCGCCATCTTAAGTTTTATTTCATTATTTGCCTTAATTTTCCTTGAAAGCATGTTTGCAAGTGACCCTAATCACTGGTTTGCATATATATCCTTAATGAAGCACTTCCAAAGCTTTTCAAGGGGAATGATTGATACCTCAGATTTAATATATTTCTTTTTGTTCATCTCAACATTCTTAACATTAACTATAAGACGTCTTGATGCAGAAAGGCTTCGTGGATAATTTATGAAGGTTAATCCAAAACTAAGATTACAGATTCTTATACAAAATAGTTTTTTTGTAGTTCTATTCATTGTTTTAATATTTTTATTGGGCTTTCTTGCGAATCAATACAAGTTTTCTAAAGATATTACGCAAGCCAATAGAAATACATTAACAACCGGTAGTAAAAATATATTAAAGCAAATGCAAGGCCCCATCACATTAACTGTCTTTGCTTCCGAAGATGACGTTAATAATGGAGATACATTTAGACAAGGCATTATTAATTTTATGACGCGGTATCAGAGAGCAAAGCCTGATATTAATATTAAATTTATTAGCCCAATAAAAGAACCAAAATTAGCTCAAGAAAACGGCATCAAAGAAGACGGCGAAGTTGTGGTTGAATATCAAAAAAGATCCGAACATATTAAACCTCCTTTTGCAGAACAAGAGATGACAAATCTCTTTGTGCGCTTATCAAGGACAAACCAACAAGCGGTAATGTATTTAGATGGACATGGTGAAAGAAATTTAATTGGACTGAAGAATAATGATGTGGGTGAGTTTGGTAAGCAATTAGAATCAAAAGGATTTAAATTCGCTAATTTAAATTTAACTGTAGAATCAGAAGTGCCTCTTAATGGTTCAATGCTTGTAGTTGCTAGCCCACAAAAAATCATTTCACCTGTAGAAGTGAAAAAAATTAAAAAATTCTTAGAGTCAGGCGGAAACCTTCTTTGGCTTCTAGATGATAATAACCTTCATGGGTTGGATGATGTGGCTTCTTATCTTGGACTAAGCGTTTCAAGTGGACAAGTAATAGACCCAACAGAAAAGGTGGAAGGAGTTAATGAAAATATTGCTTCTGCTTCTTCTTATGGTGAGCATGCTATTACTAAAAACTTTATGCTAGGAACACGATTTTCTAATGTGCACGAAGTTAATGCGAAAGGAACATTAGATAATGGTTGGGAAGTTAGTAAATTGATAGAGGTATCTCCTAACGGATGGCTTGAGTCTTCGCAGGTAATCATGAACCAAAAACCTTCTTTCGATAAAAGCAAAGACAAGGCAGGCCCAATTAATATAGCAGTCGCGCTTCAGAGAGTTTATGGGAAAAAAGGCCAAAGAGTTGTAGTGGTAGGGAATGGCAATTTTTTATCTAATACATTTATTACAAATGGCGGCAATTTGGATCTTGGTATCAATATGATTAATTGGTTATCAGGCGACGATAACTTAATTTCCATACAGCCTATGCTGTTAAAGGATGTAAATGTCACCATCCCAAACGATAAAATGTCATTCATAATTGCATGGACTATATTTCATAGTTTTGAATACTTTATACCGATTGGTTTTTTTGTTTTAGGTATATTATTCTGGCTTAAGCGAAGAAAAGCTTAGTTTAGAAGTATGAAAAACCGCTGGGTAATTAATATTATTTTATTAGTGATAGTCTTATCGATTTCACTTTTCTTATTTCTTAAGCCTTCAGAGATAAAACAAAAAAAACAATTTGCAATAAGTGCATTTAACCTAAGTGAGTTTGATTCTATAAAGGTGGATTTTCCATCTAGAGCCTCGGTCATCCTCAAAAAAGGGATTGAATCCTGGGAGATGCTTGAGCCTATAAAAGGCAGAGCAGACCAATTCTCAGTACAAAAAATTATTTCCATCGTAGCAACATCGAGTAGTGAAAAATTACCCTCAAACGATCTGGCCAAATATGGCTTAGACAAACCAATCGTGAAACTAAAATTAATTCACAAAGGGTTGGAAGAGGAATTTATTTTTGGCACATATAATTCTGTAACAGAAGATCAATATCTTTTATATAAAGACAATGTATATCTTATTAGCAGTGCTTATTCAGAAGTCGCCTCGACGCAACCTATTGAGCTCATTGATAAGTCCCCTTTAAGTCAATCTGAGAAGATAAGAGATTTCGATTTTTCTAGACTTGAGCAATGGCAATCTAAACGATTAAAAGTTACCCGCAATAATAATGAATGGACTGCTAATGAAGGTAATTCATTAAAACAAAGTGAAATGGCTGAATGGTTTGATATGACATGGGTTAAAAATCCAGCAAAGTCTGTCGAGAAATCTTCGATTGACTTGAGAGTTCCCCATAAGAGCTTTGATATCCATACGACCGATGGAAAAAAGATTACCTTTATACGGTTACAAGAATCACCAGAAACACAACTGTATAGAGTAGATGAAGGTTTGCTTTACCACTTTGGGAGTGATATTGGATTTACCATGTTGAATCCTCCCATTGAACAATCTAAAAAATAAATTTCCTTATGCCTGAGCTTCCAGAGGTTGAGATTACCTGTATGGGCCTCAAGCCTATACTGCAAAAATCTATTTCAAATATCATTGTTAGAAATTCATCTTTAAGATGGCCAATACCATCACATTTAAAAAAAACGCTTCCTAACCAAACAGTACTTCATGTCCGAAGACGTGCTAAATATATTCTTATTCAGTTTGAAAAAGGGTACCTCATGATTCATTTGGGCATGTCAGGACGGCTTGAAATTTTAGATAAAGAGACGGCCCCTCAAAAGCATGATCATGTCGACATTGCATTTCATAATTCACAAAATATTTTAAGGTATACAGACCCAAGAAGATTTGGTTCTATATTCTGGATAGATGGAGATATCAAGAATCATTTCTTAATCTCTAGATTAGGGCCAGAGCCATTAGAAGGCTTATTTACTGGAGAGTATTTATTTGTAAAAGTGCATAATAAAAAATCACCTATTAAAAATATTATTATGGATAGTCATATTGTTGTGGGTGTTGGAAATATATATGCAAGTGAGTCATTATTTAAAGCAGGGGTGCTTCCCAGCAAATTAGGTAAAGATATTACGCTGAACGAATGCGCAAAAATCGTTAAATATATTAAGGCTACATTAAAAAAAGCGATTGAATTAGGTGGAAGCTCACTTAAAGATTTTTATCACGTGAACGGACAGTCTGGTTATTTTCAGCAAACTTATAATGTGTATGGAAGGAAAGGAGAGCCTTGCCGAAAGTGCAAGTCAATTATTGAAAATAAGAAAATTGGACAGCGCTCAAGCTTCTTCTGTATTAAGTGCCAGAGCTAATTATTATTCAGCTTATTCGTTTCTTTGATAATGTTAGGCAATAAAGATCCTACAATCATCCCAATAATACTATTACCCAAGCCAATGAGTTGAGCAGGAATAGGCGTATGGGCGCCTAAAAATAATTCTACGAATAACCATGACCCTATACCGCCAATAATTGCCATCAAAGCACCTTGGCTATTAGCTTTTTTCCAAAATGCACCAAATACGAGAGGCACAAAAGCACCCGCAAGCGTAATTTTATAAGCCGATTCAACCATACCGAAAATTGTGAGATTTGAACTAAGTGCATATAGCAAGACAACAGCAGAAAAACAGACAAGCGTAATTCTCATAATTTTAAGTAATTGTTTGTCGCTGATTTTTGGGAAATAACCTTTAACAATATTTTCTGCAAAAGTAATAGATGGCGCTAGAAGTGTTGCTGATGAGCAACTCATAATTGCCGATAGAACAGCTCCGAAGAATATTACCTGAGCAAAGAGAGGCATGTAGTTAAGAACGAGCATAGGTAAAACATGCTGCGAATTTGTATTTACGAGCCCGTTAAAATATTCGGCATCAATTAAAGTCGCCGAATATGCAATAAACATAGGGATAAATGTAAATGTAAAATAAATTAAAGCGCCAAGTATTGATCCATATAAGGCAATTTTGGCAGTTTTAGCTGATGTTACGCGTTGAAAAACATCTTGTTGAGGGACAGAACCCAGCATCATGGTGATCCATGTGCCAAAAAAAGTTATCCATGTCCAAATATTACCTTTTGGGAAAAAGTCTAATTTATGATTTATAGAGGCGCTCTGAATTACCGGAATAACACCCCCCGTTAAGTGAGAAATAGCGTATGCAATATAAAGAAGCCCACCAATCACCACGATCATTTGAATAAAATCTAAGATGGCTACAGATAACATGCCACCAAAAGTAGTAAAAGTCAGCACGATTATTGTACCAATAACCATACCCACTTGTTCGCTAATGAATTGATTTGTAATAAGGTTAAATATTAATCCAAGTGCTTTAATCTGTGCGGCAACCCATCCCAAATATGAAATGACGATTACAATCGTAGTTAACACTTCAATAGTTCTGTTGTATCTAGCCTTATAAAAATCACCTAAAGTAATGATATTTAATTTATATAATTTAGAGGAAAAGAAAATACCAGCAATAATCAAACAAAGACTTGATCCAAAAGGGTCGGCCACAACTCCATTTAAGCCTTCTTTAACAAAAGTAGAGGACACACCAAAAATTGCTTCTGCACCAAACCAAGTTGCAAAAACTGTAGCAGTTACAATAGGAAGCGGAAGGTGCCTGCCAGCAACAGCATAGTCTTTAGTATTTTTAACTCGAGAAGATACAAAAATACCAATTCCAATAGTAACCAGAAGATAAAGAGAGACGAACCAGATAAGCAAAATTAAAACTTCCTAATTTATTTAATAAAATAAAACAAGACTGCTAAATTTACCAATAAAGTAATTCCAATGAAAGTAATTATGATTTTAAACCAGAGATTCTGATTTTTTTGGGCTAATAAGAAACGTTCAATATCTTCTTGGCCAATTGTATTTTTACTACCATGTTTTTTTTGTTCGAGAAACTCATGGATCAGTCTTGGCAATTGCGGAGTTAAATGAAGCCAGTGAGGTAGTTCATTTTTTAAGCTCTTTAGAATATGTTTAATACCTTTTTGTTCTGACATATATTTTTTCAAAAATGGGGCAGCTGTTTTCCATAAGTCTAAATCAGGATCTAGGTTTCGACCAAGGCCTTCTACATTTAAAAGTGTTTTTTGAAGCATGGTAAGCTGAGGCTGAATTTCCATATTAAATCGCCTAGATGTTTGAAATAGTCTTATAAGAAGGCGACCAAATGATATTTCTTTTAGTGGCTTATTAAAAATAGGCTCACATACCGATCGTATTGCATTTTCAAACTCATCCAAAGAGGTATTCTTAGGCACCCAACCAGACTCGATATGAGCAAGTGCTACGTCATGGTAGTCACGTTTAAAAAAGGCTAAAAAATTACGTGCTAGATAATTTTTATCATTTTCACTAAGAGATCCCATAATGCCAAAGTCCATAGCGATATATCGACCATCATCTGCAACCTGAATGTTCCCAGGGTGCATATCTGCGTGAAAAAAACTATCTCTAAATACCTGAGTAAAGAATATTTCTACGCCATTACGCGCGAGTTGTTTGATATCAATTTTTTTCTTTCGCAGTGTTTCGACTTGACTAATAGGTGTGCCATACATTCTCTCCATCACCATGACATCTTCATTACAGAAATCCCAATAGACTTCTGGCACAATAAGTAATTTTTTATCCTTAAAATTTTCACCTAAATGACTGCAATTTGCTGCATCTAACATAAGGTTTAATTCGCATTGAACATGCTTTGAAAATTCAGCTACCACCTCTCTTGGCCTTAATCGTTTGCCATCAGACCAGATTAATTCAAGCATATGGGCAATGAGATAAAGTAAATTAATATCCTTATCAATGACGCGCTTAATATTGGGCCTTAATATTTTGACTGCAACATGTTTTCCATCGTGGAGGGTTGCGAAATGAACCTGGGCAACCGAAGCACTTGCTGTAGGCACTGGGTCAAATGTTTTGAAAATTTTATCTAGCACCATGCCATAGGATGTATTAATAATTGCTTCTACATGCTTATAGGGGAAAGGAGGTACTTGATCTTGAAGTTTAGCTAGCTCATCTGCAATATCTATAGGAATGAGGTCTCTTCTAGTGGATAACATTTGACCAAATTTAACGAAAAGAGGGCCTAAATTTTCAAGCGCAAGCCTAAGTCTTGTGCCTCTATTTTCTTCATGTGACCTAAAAAAAAGTATTATCGAAATAAGACGTGCTAGAACATTAAGTTGTCGATTGAATGTGATGAACTCTTCAAGTCTATATTTAAGAAGTATGTAGATTATATAAATTAGTCTAAAGTACTTCATAGCTTTTTAAGTCTAAGCTCTAAACGATCAACATCAAATCGCAAACGGTCAACTTCATTATTGAATTGCTCTACTAATCTTTTCTTTGCGATCAGTGGCTTCTCTTCAAGCCAATACTCTGCAAAAGTGTCAGCAATATTAAATGATGTTTTTTTTGCGGTGTTAATTACTTTTTTCCCAAGTTTTACGAGATGATATGCTGGAATATCACCAACAATTTGACTTAAATCATCTTCGTAATCCCACTCAATATCTCTCAATAGACCACTTATTACTGTCGCAAACTCGATATCTCCTTTAATTTCAATGTGGGCTTTTTTATTTCCACGCATAAGTTCAACCGCTGATGCTATTGATAATTTAATTTCTGCATCATAAGCATCAATATGGCTCCTATATTCTGGTAGACCACTCTCATTAATTATTAATGCGTAATGGATAGGACCTACGTTAAATAAAATAGATTTTGATCTGTGCTTGGAAAGATCTTTTTTCAGCCACTCATTTTGTTGAAATAAATGGTTAGTCAGCTTTGATTTAATTGTATCAATGATCAAAACTTGTATCCCATATGAATAGCAACTACACCTGAAGATAAATTAAGATATTCCACTTTAGAGAAAGATTCTTCCTCCATTATCACTTTTAATGATTCTTGATCCGGATGCATTCTTATAGATTCTACGAGGTATTGATAACTTGATTCATCTTTAGCAAATAACTTTCCTAATTTTGGAAGTAATTTAAAAGAAAATTGATCGTAAAAAAACTGTAATGGCTTCCATACTTTTGAAAATTCTAAAATTAAAATTTTTCCACCCGGAGATAAGACACGATAAATTTCTTTTAATGCTTTCTTTTTATCGGTCATATTCCGAATTCCAAAACCTATTGTGACACAGTCAAAATAGCTATCAGGGAAGGGTAGAGATTCCGCGTCGCATAATATGGAAGGTATAAAAATACCTTGATCAATTAATTTATCACGACCAATATTTAACATAGATAAATTAATATCAGAATGTATCATTTGCCCCTTAAAATCAGATGATTGCACACCTATTTTTTTTGCAAGCAAAATAGATAAGTCTGCTGTTCCTCCAGCAATATCAAGAATGCGTGCATTTTTCTTTACGTTAGAAGTATTTACAAGAAATTTTTTCCAAATATGATGCATGCCGAATGACATTAAGTCATTCATCAGATCATAGTTTGATGCCACAGAATGAAATACAGAAGCTACCTTTTCAGCTTTTTCTGATATCTCAACTTCGCTATAGCCAAAATGTGTTTTTTTCTTAGACATCCGTTTTTATTCTTTGAATACCTGCCATAGATAATTTTTTTAAATACTCTTCCCACAGGACGTCATATGTAGCAGCAAGCTCATAAAGGTAATCCCATGTATAAATGCCCGTATTATGGCCATCCGAAAATATTAATTTAATCGCATACTGACCGACAGGCTCAATATTTTCTATGGCGACATTTTCTTTATGTATTTGAAGTGTTTCTTGCCCCGGTCCATGGCCCTTCACTTCAGCGGACGGTGAATACACTCGAAGAAATTCGCACGAAAGCATACATTCGGTTTGATTGTTAAATTTAATTTCTAACAGTTTGGACGCTTGATGAAGCTTAATTTCTAAAGGATATATTTTAGCGTTACTTGTTGTCACTTTATGGGAAAGCCTAAAAAAACTATATTATCGGAGGTCTGTTGGCTTTTTTGGTAAAAATTACAAAATTAACGAATAGAAGATTGCATTAACGCTTTAATTTTTTTCATTGCTGCTTGTTCGATCTGTCGAATTCTTTCAGCCGACCCACCAAGCTTATCTGCAAGCTCGTGAAGT
>BJGS01000035.1 GCA_014190615.1 Methylophilaceae bacterium | reverse complement strand
GA
Organism: Methylophilaceae bacterium; assembly: GCA_014190615.1. Lineage (GTDB taxonomy): Bacteria > Pseudomonadota > Gammaproteobacteria > Burkholderiales > Methylophilaceae > Methylopumilus. The sequence continues at coordinate 10,977 of BJGS01000035.1, read as the reverse complement.
TAACGTATCAATCACAGTGACACTCATTGCACCAATCGCGATGGAAGAAGGCTTACGCTTTGCGATTCGTGAAGGTGGCCGCACAGTAGGTGCTGGTGTTGTTGCTAAGGTTCTTGAATAGTTTTAAAAGATATATTTTATATTTAGGCCAGTAGCTCAATTGGTAGAGTATCGGTCTCCAAAACCGAGGGTTGGGGGTTCGAGACCCTCCTGGCCTGCCATTAAAAGAAAGAAGTATTAATGACTGATAAGTTAAAAATTGTTTTTTCATTCTTACTTTTTGTAGCAGGAATTGTTGGGTTTTATCTATTAAGTGATCAAGTCTTAGTATTAAGAATATTAGTTATTCTTATTGGACTTGTATTAGCAGGCGTAGTTTTTTGGAAAACAGTTCTTGGTCAGAAAACATTTGGATTTATTAATGAATCCATCGTTGAGGCTAAAAGAGTCGTTTGGCCAACAAGAAAAGAAACCATACAAATGACAATTACTGTATTTGTTCTTGTCGCTGTGATGGCAGTTTTCTTAGGATTAGTAGATATAACTTTTTCATACATGATTAATTGGTTATTGGGACGGGGTTAGAAATGACAATGCGCTGGTATGCTGTCCAAGCTTTTTCGGGATATGAAAAGTTAGTTCAAAAAGGACTTGCTGAAAGAATTGAGCGAGCAAATCTTCAGAGTCTTTTTGGCGATATTTTGGTGCCCGTAGAAGAAGTTATTGAAATGAAAGCTGGTCAAAAAACATTAAGTGAGAGAAAGCTATATCCCGGTTACGTTCTAGTCCAAATGGAAATGAATGACGAGAGCTGGCATTTAGTAAAAAGCACGCCCAAGGTAACTGCATTTATTGGTGGAAGTGCACTAAAGCCAACGCCGATTAAAGATAAAGAAGTAGAAATTATTTTACAGCGTATGGATGAAAGCAAAACTAATCCAACGCAAAAACTTACCTTTGAAAAAGGTGAATCAATTCGAGTTATTGATGGACCATTTAAAGAGTTCTCAGGAACGATTGAAGATATCAATTACGAAAAAAGTAAGCTTAAAGTATCAGTGGTTATTTTTGGTAGAGCAACACCAGTTGAGCTTGAGTTTGGTCAAGTAGAAAAAGAAGTTTAGTAGTAAGCAGTAAAAATTAACTAGGGAGCTTTTTAAAAAAAAGCGTTTGTACCTAATTTAGGAGAAAGAAATGGCAAAGAAAATCGTTGGCTATATAAAGCTACAAATCCCAGCCGGCAAAGCGAACCCAAGTCCACCAGTAGGACCAGCGCTAGGCCAAAGAGGCTTAAATATTATGGAGTTTTGTAAAGCATTTAATGCTGCTACACAAACTGTCGAACCCGGATTACCTATTCCTGTTGTGATTACCGCTTTCGCAGACAAGAGTTTTACTTTTGTTATGAAAACGCCACCAGCATCAATTCTAATTAAAAAAGCTGCGAAATTAGAAAAGGGTTCACCAAGACCGCACACAGATAAGGTTGGAAAGATTACTAGAGCTCAAGCTGAAGAAATTGCTAAAACAAAAATGGCAGATCTTACAGCTTCTGATATGGATGCAGCAGTGCGAACGATCGCAGGCAGTGCAAGAAGCATGGGTATAGAAGTGGAGGGTTTATAAGATGCCATTAAATAAAAGAATTACAACATTAAGATCTAAAGTTGACCGCGATAAATCTTATCCCGCTCAAGAAGGTCTTCAGCTTGTCAAAGAGACAGCAACAGCAAAATTTGATGAATCAGTTGATGCAGTGATTAACTTAGGTATTGATGCTAAGAAATCTGATCAACTTATTCGAGGTGCATTAGTACTTCCAAATGGCACAGGTAAAACTATTCGTGTTGCAGTATTTGCTCAAGGCGCCGCAGCTGAAGCTGCAAAGGCAGCAGGTGCAGACATTGTAGGGTTTGACGATCTCGCTGAAAAAATTAAAGGTGGCATGATGGATTTTGACGTTGTCATTGCAACGCCAGATGCTATGAAAGTTGTTGGTGCATTAGGGCAAGTTTTAGGTCCAAGAGGCTTAATGCCGAATCCAAAAGTAGGAACGGTAACGCCTGATACAGCTGCAGCAGTTAAAAATGCAAAAGGTGGACAAGTTCAATATAGAACTGATAAAGGCGGTATTGTGCATTGCACTATTGGCCGAGCATCTTTCTCTGTTGATCAATTGAAAGGTAATTTAGCGGCATTGATTGATGCAATTAATAAAGCTAAACCACCCTCAACAAAAGGTATTTTTGTAAAAAAATTATCGGTTTCTAGCACGATGGGTGCTGGCGTAAGAATCGATTCAACAAGTTTAGTGTAAGGAATTATAAAAAAGCGAAAGCTTTTTTAAAAAGAACTTTGGGTTCACTGATATGAAAATATCAGTGAAGCTTTCAAAGACCGTAGGTGCTAACAAGTCTAATTCTAGTGATCTATTGCTAGAGCCTACGCAGATGGCGGTACCCCTAAGGGATAGCATCCTGATAAAGGTCGCCGTAATGTTGGTATTAAGTTTACTTAATACTTAATTTAACGGAAGGAGAAGACCTTGAGTCTTAATCTTGAACAAAAAAAGGCAGTGGTTGCTGAAGTTAATAAGCAAATCGCGGGCGCTCAAGCAGTTGTTTTAGCTGAAAACCGAGGTGTCGGTGTAAGTGAAATGACAGCATTAAGAGTTCAAGCCAGAAAATCAGGAGTTTATCTTCGCGTCTTAAAGAACACTTTAGTTCGAAGAGCCGTGGAAGGAACTGCATTTTCTGACTTAGCCAATGAAATGGTAGGTCCAATAGTTTATGGCATCTCAACTGATCCGGTTGCGGTTGCTAAAGTACTAAACGAATTTGCCAAATCAAACGATAAGTTTGTTATTAAATCGGGAGCAATGCCGAATAAGGTAATGAGCGCTTCAAATATTGAAGCATTAGCATCATTACCAAGTCGTGAAGAATTACTCGCAAAATTATTGGGAACAATGCAAGCACCAATTGCAAAATTTGTTCGTACGCTTAATGAGCTACCTACAAAATTTGTACGCGGTTTAGCTGCGGTTCGTGATCAAAAACCTGCGTAATTTTTAACGATTATTTTAAATTTTTTATTAGGAGTATGAAATGGCTATCTCTAAAGCTGAAATTTTAGATGCAGTAAGCGCAATGTCAGTTCTTGACTTATCAGAACTTATTAAAGATATGGAAGTGAAGTTTGGTGTTTCAGCGGCTGCTGCTGCTGTTTCTGTTGCTGCTGCTCCCGCTGCTGCTGGCGCTGCTGCTGCAGAACAAACTGAGTTTACTGTGATGTTAACTGCTGCAGGCGAGCAAAAAGTAAACGTTATTAAAGCTGTTCGTGAAATCACAGGTCTTGGTTTAAAAGAAGCTAAAGACTTAGTGGATGGCGCACCTAAAGCAATTAAAGAAGGCGTTGCAAAAGCTGTAGCTGAAGAAGCACTAGCTAAATTAAAAGAAGCTGGCGCTACAGCAGAAATTAAGTAATGCTAATTAGCATGGCTGACAGTTTACTGTCAGCCTTTGCTATTTTTGTTTTAGATAATTGTTAGGTTAAAACTTATAAAAATTTATAAAACAATACTCTTCACATATGAAAAGTTTATTGTTTTATAAAAATTACACCAGGAGACGCAATGAGCTATTCCTTTACTGAAAAAAAACGTATTAGAAAAAGTTTTGCTAAAAGAGAACGCGTTCAAGAGATTCCATACTTACTTACAATGCAGCTTGAATCTTATGCAGCTTTTTTACAAAAAAATACGTCTAGTGATCAGAGACTTAGCGAGGGTTTGCAGTCAACATTCAATTCAGTATTTCCTATCGTAAGCCATTCCGGCAACGCACGACTTGACTTCGTTACTTACAATTTAGGTGAAGAAGCTTTTGACGTTAAAGAATGCCAACAACGTGGCTTAACATATGGTGTTCCATTAAGGGTTAAAGTTCGTTTAACTTTAATGGACAAAGAAGCATCCAAGCCAACAGTTAAAGAAATTAAAGAGCAAGAAGTGTATATGGGCGAGATTCCGCTTATGACAGACAATGGCTCATTTGTAATTAATGGTACTGAGCGCGTAATTGTGTCTCAACTTCATAGAAGCCCTGGTGTATTTTTCGAACATGATCGAGGTAAAACGCATAGTTCTGGCAAATTGTTATTTTCTGCAAGAATCATCCCTTATCGTGGTTCATGGTTAGATTTCGAATTTGATCCTAAGGATTATTTATATTTCCGCGTAGACCGCCGCAGAAAAATGTCCGTCACAATCTTATTAAAAGCGTTAGGTTATTCACCAGAGCAAATTTTAGAAACTTACTATGATTTTGACTCATTCCATGTGAGTGCTAAATCAATTGATTTTGAATTAGTTCCTGATCGACTCAGAGGTGAAATTGCTAAGTTTGATATTGCTGATAAAAGAGGAAATGTGATTGTTCAAAAAGACAAGCGCATTACCGTGAAGCATATTCGCGATATGGAAAAAGCAGGCGTAAACAAAATTACTGTAGATCAAAATTTTATTTTGGGCCGCAAACTTTCAAAAGCTATTGTAGATAAAAATACAGGCGAAGTAATTGCTAATGCCAATGATGAAATTACAGAATCAGTATTAGATAAATTTATTGAAGTGGGCGTAGGTCACATTCATACACTTTATTCAAATGATTTAGATCATGGCGATTATATTTCTCAAACATTAACTTCAGATGAAGTGCCTGATCAATACAGCGCTAAAGTTGCGATTTATCGAATGATGAGACCTGGCGAGCCGCCTACTGAAGATTCAGTCGAGGCATTATTTAAAGGATTATTCTTCAACGAAGATCGTTATGACTTATCTAATGTAGGTCGCATGAAATTTAATCGAAGAGCACATCCAAAAGTTTATGAGCAACATGCAAATTGGCTACAAAGATTTTATAAGCGTGTTGGACCTCAAGGTGAGACTGGCGCAAATATTTTATCGAACGATGATATCTTAGCTGTTATTGGCGTGCTTATTGAATTGCGAAATGGTCGTGGCGAGATAGATGATATTGACCATCTTGGTAATCGAAGAATTCGTTCTGTAGGTGAGCTTGTAGAAAATCAATTTAGAACTGGTCTTGTTCGTGTTGAGCGCGCTGTTAAAGAAAGATTAAGTCAAGCTGAGGCAGACAATTTAATGCCGCATGACTTAATTAATTCGAAACCTATCTCAAGTGCGATTAGAGAATTCTTTGGCTCATCGCAATTATCTCAATTTATGGACCAAACTAATCCATTGTCTGAGATTACACATAAACGAAGAGTATCAGCTTTAGGCCCTGGTGGCTTAACAAGAGAACGCGCTGGCTTCGAAGTGCGTGACGTTCATTCGACGCATTATGGCCGCGTATGTCCAATTGAAACACCAGAAGGCCCAAATATTGGATTGATTAACTCGCTCGCTCTTTACGCAAGAACTAATCAATATGGTTTCTTAGAAACACCTTATCGACGTGTTGAAAATGGAAAAGTGACTGCAAAAATAGATTATCTTTCTGCGATTGAAGAAAGTGAATTTGTAATTGCACAGGCTAATACTGAACTTGATAACAAAGGGCACTTTCAAGATGATTTGATCTCATGTCGTCATCGCAATGAATTTACGATGTCTTCTGCAGATCCTATTCAATATATGGATGTGGCTCCTGGTCAGATTGTGTCAGTTGCAGCTGCATTAATTCCATTCCTAGAACATGATGATGCAAACCGAGCACTTATGGGTGCAAACATGCAACGTCAGGCGGTACCATGTTTAAGAGCGGAAAAAGCTGTCGTAGGCACAGGTATTGAAAGAACAGTAGCAACAGATTCTGGCACAACGGTTCAAGCTAAACGTGGCGGAATTGTAGATTATGTGGATTCAAGACGTGTTGTGATTCGTGTGAATGACGATGAGGCAGCCGATGGAGAAGTTGGCGTTGATATTTACAACCTAACTAAATATACAAGATCAAATCAAAATACAAATATCAATCAAAGACCGCTTGTAAGAATTGGTAACAAGATTGCAAGAGGTGATGTGATTGCTGACGGTGCATCAACAGATGTTGGTGAATTAGCGCTCGGCCAAAATATGCTTGTAGGTTTTATGCCTTGGAATGGATATAACTTCGAGGATTCAATCCTAATTTCAGAGCGTGTAGTTGCTGAAGATCGATACACATCCATTCATATTGAAGAGTTGTCAGTGGTATCTAGAGATACAAAACTAGGCCCAGAAGAAATTACACGTGATATTTCAAATCTTTCAGAAAGAATGCTTGGAAGGCTTGATGAGTCAGGCATTATTTATATTGGTGCTGAAGTTGAATCTGGCGACGTTCTTGTTGGTAAAGTGACGCCAAAAGGTGAAACACAACTGACACCAGAAGAAAAACTCTTAAGAGCAATCTTCGGCGAAAAAGCTTCTGATGTTAAAGATACAAGTTTAAGAGTGCCCTCAGGCATGTCTGGAACAATTATTGATGTTCAAGTGTTTACTAGAGAAGGTATTGATAGAGATTCAAGAGCGGAACAAATTATTGATGATCAATTAAAACACTTCAAGCAAGATCTTGCAGATCAGTTAAGAATTGTTGAAGAGGATACTTTTGGAAGAATTGAAAGATTGCTTACAAATAAAGTAGCAACTGGCGGACCAAAAGGATTGAAAAAAGGCGAAAAAATCACTAAAGATTTTCTAGCTTCAATTAACAGATACGATTGGTTCGGCATCCGTCTTGGTAATGATGATGCTTCAAAACAATTAGAAAGTCTAAAAGACAATTTAGCAGTTGCTAGAGAACAATTTGACAAACGTTTTGAAGAGAAAAAACGAAAATTAACACAAGGTGATGAGCTTCCTCCAGGCGTTCAAAAAATGGTGAAGGTTTACTTGGCTGTGAAACGTAGGATTCAGCCTGGCGATAAAATGGCTGGACGTCATGGTAATAAAGGCGTTGTTTCAAAAATCGCTCCTGTAGAGGATATGCCACATATGGCCGATGGTACTCCTTTGGATATTGTATTAAATCCATTAGGCGTTCCTTCTCGAATGAATATCGGTCAAATTTTAGAGACCCATCTTGGATGGGCAGCTAAAGGTTTGGGACTTCGCATTGGCGAAATGTTAAAGGAAGAAGTAAAAATTACTGAAGTGCGTAAATTTTTAGATCAAATTTACAATGACGCTTCCGGTAAAAAAGAAGACATTAAGTCATTGAACGACGTTGGATATTGTATTAAATCCATTAGGCGTTCCTTCTCGAATGAATATCGGTCAAATTTTAGAGACCCATCTTGGATGGGCAGCTAAAGGTTTGGGACTTCGTATTGGCGAAATGTTAAAAGAAGAAGTAAAAATTACTGAAGTGCGTAAATTTTTAGATCAAATTTACAATGACGCTTCCGGTAAAAAAGAAGACATTAAGTCATTGAACGACGATGAAGTTGTAGAGCTCGCCGAGCACCTAAAAAATGGTGTTCCATTTGCAACATCAGTATTTGATGGCGCATCGGAGTCTGATATTCAATATATGTTAGATCTTGCTTATCCAGACAATGATCCAAAAACAAAATTGTTACAATTCTCAGCCAATAAAACACAAGTTAAATTGTTTGATGGTCGCACAGGAGATGCATTTGAAAGACCAGTCACAGTTGGTTATATGCATGTCCTTAAATTGCACCATTTAGTTGATGACAAAATGCATGCTCGTTCAACAGGTCCTTACTCTCTTGTGACACAACAACCACTTGGCGGTAAAGCGCAGTTTGGTGGGCAACGTTTTGGTGAGATGGAAGTTTGGGCGTTAGAAGCTTACGGCGCGGCTTATACCTTACAAGAAATGTTAACTGTTAAGTCAGATGATGTTGCTGGTAGAACTAAAGTGTACGAAAACATAGTGAAGGGTGAGCATAAGATTGATGCAGGCATGCCTGAATCATTTAATGTGTTAGTAAAAGAAATTCGTTCACTAGCTATTGATATCGACCTCGATAGAAACTAAGGAGATCACAAATGAAAGCTTTATTAGACCTATTTAAACAGGTTACGCAAGAAGAAGAGTTTGATGCAATTAAGATTGCATTAGCATCTCCAGAAAAAATTCGCTCATGGTCATACGGTGAAGTTAAAAAACCAGAAACGATTAATTACAGAACATTTAAACCTGAGAGAGACGGTTTGTTTTGTGCAAAAATATTCGGACCTATTAAAGACTATGAATGTCTGTGCGGGAAATATAAACGACTTAAACATCGTGGCGTCATTTGTGAAAAATGTGGTGTTGAAGTTACTTTATCTAAAGTGCGTCGTGAACGCATGGGCCACATTGATTTAGCAAGCCCAGTTGCACATATTTGGTTTTTAAAGAGCTTACCAAGCCGCTTAGGCATGGTTCTAGATATTGCGTTAAGAGATATTGAGCGTGTTCTTTACTTTGAAGCATTTATCGTTGTTGATCCTGGCATGACACCTTTAACAAGAGGACAGCTTCTTACTGAAGATGACTATCTTGCAAAAGTAGAAGAGTTTGGTGATGAATTTACAGCGATCATGGGGGCGGAAGCAATTAAAGAATTGCTTAAGTCACTCAACATAAATAGTGAAATTGAAACGTTAAGAACCGAATTAGCTGAAACAGGTTCAGAAGCGAAAATTAAAAAAATTGCTAAGCGTTTGAAAGTGCTCGAAGCATTCCAAAAATCAGGTATCAAACCTGAGTGGATGATTCTAGAAATTCTTCCTGTATTACCTCCTGAGTTAAGACCTTTGGTCCCTCTTGATGGTGGAAGATTTGCAACATCAGATCTTAATGATTTATATCGTCGCGTAATTAACAGAAATAATCGTTTAAGAAGACTATTAGACCTTAAAGCGCCAGAAATTATTGTTAGAAATGAAAAGCGTATGTTGCAAGAAGCGGTCGATTCACTTCTTGATAACGGCAGACGTGGCAAGGTGATGACAGGCGCTAACAAGCGACCATTAAAATCACTTGCTGACATGATTAAAGGTAAAGGCGGTCGTTTTAGACAAAATCTTTTAGGTAAGCGTGTGGATTATTCTGGACGTTCAGTCATTGTGGTTGGGCCTCAGTTAAAACTACATCAATGTGGTTTGCCAAAGAAAATGGCGCTTGAATTGTTCAAACCATTTATCTTCCATAAATTAGAAGTGCTTGGTCTTTCTACAACCATTAAAGCTGCGAAGAAAAAAGTAGAAGAAGAAGGACCAGAAGTTTGGGATATCTTAGAAGATGTTATTAGAGAGCATCCTGTTTTATTAAATAGAGCTCCAACTTTACATCGTCTTGGTATTCAAGCATTCGAACCTATCTTAATTGAAGGTAAAGCAATTCAATTGCACCCATTGGTTTGTGCTGCCTTTAATGCCGACTTTGACGGTGACCAAATGGCAGTTCATGTTCCTTTATCTTTAGAAGCTCAAATGGAAGCAAGAACTTTAATGCTTGCATCGAATAATGTTTTATCACCAGCAAATGGTGAGCCAATTATTGTTCCATCGCAAGATATTGTGCTAGGTCTTTATTATATGACTCGCGACAAAATTGCTGCGCGTGGTGAAGGTATGAAATTTAGTGATGTAGCAGAAGTACATCGTGCTTTTGATAGCGGTTTAGTTGATCTTCATGCGCGCGTTACAGTTCGCATTAAAGAAACTGAATTAGGTTTAGATGGCACAACAAGCGACAAAATAAATCGATACGAAACTACAGTCGGTAGAGCCATACTTTCTGAAATTCTTCCAGCGGGACTTTCTTTTGATTTAATTAATAAAGCATTAAAGAAAAAAGAAATTTCTAGATTAATTAATGCAGGATTTAGACGAGTAGGCATTAGAGAAACAGTTATCCTCGCTGATAAATTAATGTACATGGGCTATACCTATGCGACAAAAGCTGGTATTTCAATCAGTATTCATGACATGCTTGTTCCGCCAGAAAAAGAACAACTTATCGAAGCTGCTGAAGCCGAAGTTAGGGAAATTGAAAATCAATACATTTCAGGCTTGGTAACTCAAGGCGAAAGATATAATAAGGTTGTCGATATTTGGGGCCGCGCAGGTGACAAAGTTGCTGATGCAATGATGAAGCGCCTTAAAGAAGAGCCTGTTAAAAATGATGCTGGTGAACATGTAAAAGGCAAAGACGGCAAAGATCTTTATCAAGAATCATTTAATGCAATTTATATGATGGCTGATTCTGGCGCTCGAGGATCCGCAGCTCAAGTAAGACAGCTTGCGGGAATGCGAGGCTTGATGGCAAGACCTGATGGTTCAATTATTGAGACACCAATTACTGCTAATTTCCGAGATGGCTTAAATGTTCTTCAATATTTTATTTCGACGCACGGCGCGCGAAAAGGAAATGTTCTTCAATATTTTATTTCGACGCACGGCGCGCGAAAAGGTCTTGCAGATACAGCATTGAAAACAGCTAACTCAGGTTATTTAACTAGACGTTTAGTTGATGTCACTCAAGATCTTGTTGTGACACAGCATGATTGCGGCACAGAAGATGGCCTCGTTACAAAAGCGCTTATTAAAGGTGGTGAAGTTGTTGAGCCATTAAGTGATCGTATTTTAGGTCGCGTCAATGCTCTCGATATTTACCATCCAGAAACTCAACAAGTAGTTTATCCAAAAGGCACATTACTTGAAGAGGACCATGTTGAGAAAATTGATGCGCTTGGTATTGATGAAGTCAAAGTAAGAACGGCGCTCACTTGTGAAACACGTCATGGTATTTGCTCTCAATGTTATGGTCGTGATTTAGGTCGCGGAAAATTAATTAGCCTGGGTGAAGCTATTGGTGTGATTGCAGCGCAATCTATCGGTGAACCTGGCACTCAATTAACGATGAGAACATTCCATATTGGTGGCGCAGTTTCTAGAGCGGCATCAGTAAGCCAAGTTGAAAGTAAATCGAACGGCGTTATTCAATT
>BJGS01000034.1 GCA_014190615.1 Methylophilaceae bacterium | reverse complement strand
CATCCACTAATGCTCTTGCGACTCGTACAAAAGAGTCGTCGATATTCTTATCAACGTATTCGCCCTGTTTTGATTTCAAACGATATTTTTTATCCCAAATATCAAGTGACACATCTTGAATCGGTATGTCTTGGTCTTGATGATCACTTTGAGTGGATTTTGGACGAACAGCTTTGAGCATAAATTTTCCCTGAATTATCCTTTTTATATATATATTTACTAAATTGACTGCTAGACGGTATTTTGCTAAAAACCACAAGATATAGTGGTTTTGTAAACATATTATCCATGGTCTAGTGGTCCGTCAACCGAAATATATGCACAAAATTAGAGCAAAAGTTAACCCCTATTTTCCGAGGTTAACTTTTCAAAACTTAGCAAGACCTTTTTCTAAAAATAAATTAAACACAAGTTCATCAAGATGGTTTATGCGAAAATATCGCCATGATTCGCTTTTTCTATAGTCTTTTAGTCTATTTTCTTCTTCCTTTCACCTGCCTTAAGCTGATTTATCGAGGATTTAAGCAGCCTGACTATTTAAAACATTGGGGTGAGCGTTATGGTTTTTATAGTGCTTCCACCAGAAAAACATGGGGTAAGCGAAAAACACTCTGGATTCATGCCGTTTCTGTTGGCGAAACAAAAGCTGCGATTCCATTTATTCAGCTTTTTTTAAAAAAATATCCAGGTCATCATTTGCTCATCACGCATGGCACACCTACAGGACGGGCGACCTCGATTGATATTAAACATCCTCGAATCGATCGCATCTATCTTCCTTTCGATACTCCCTTTGCCACACAAAGATTTTTAAATACGTATCAACCTGAAATAGGTCTCTTACTTGAAACAGAACTTTGGTTTAATTTAATTCATCAAGCGCATAAAAAATCTATTCCACTTTATTTAGTCAACGCACGCTTATCTGAAAAATCATTTCAACTTTATAAAAAGATTTCACCTCTTATCAAACCATCCTTACAAGAGTTAAAAGGTGTGTTAGCGCAAACACACGGAGATGGGAAGCGCTTCGAATCGCTTGGTGCGACGAGTATTGAAGTAATAGGTAATTTAAAATTCGATGTTGAGCCACCTCGTGATAAAAAAATACAAAGCTCAACACTTAAAAAACATTTGTTTTTAAAAAATCAATCGGTACTTTTGATTGCAAGTTCAAGACAAAAGGAAGAAGAAATTATTTTGCAAAGTTTATTAAAACTTCAAATCAAAAATCTCGTCACAATTTTTGTGCCGCGTCATCCGCAAAGATTTAATGAAGTTGAGTTGATGTTAAAAAAATATCGCGTTCAATTTGTTAAGCGTAGCGATAAAAACATCAAAGCAAAACCTTATCAATTTATTTTAGGTGACTCTATGGGGGAGATGTATGCATATTATTCACTTGCTAATGTAGCACTCATGGGTGGCACATTACTTCCATACGGCGGCCAGAACCTCATTGAATCTATGGCGATGAAAGTGCCAGTCATTTTAGGTCCCCATACTTACAACTTCCATGATGTATCCAACGAAGCCATTCGCATAGGTGCGGGATTAAGAATTCAAACATTGGATGAGTTAAAAAAAGTTTTGCCTCAGATACTTAAATCATCTTCTCAATTAAAAATGAAAAAAGCGTGTAGCGATATGATGCAATCTCATCAAGGTGCCACATTAAAGATCTTAAATAAAATTAAATCTACGATTTGATAAGTTTGGCGATCGCTTTAAAGTGATCGCCTTCAGCAATACGTAACCACTCAAATATCACTGACTCTGAATTAGTAATCACAACGCCTTCAGACCTTAATCGCTCAATCGCATTTTGATGATGAAGACTCGATCTTGACAGTGTGGCATCTTCAACCACAAACACTTCTTTACCCATCGCTTTTAAAGCTAATGCCGTTTGCAAAATACAAATGTGCGTCTCTAACCCACATAAAATAATTTGTGGTCTTGATTTGACTAATGCACTTTTAAATTTAGGCTCATCAAGACAAGAAAATGTTTTTTTCTCGATCGCGTGATGAGGGAGTAAAGATTTTAATTTTTGAACTGTAGTGCCTAAGCCTTTGGAATATTGCTCAGTATAAAGAAGGGGAATTTCTAATAGTTTGGATGCTTGAAGAAGAATATTCGATACATCGATGACTTTTTTAATTTCATTTTTAGGCATGACATCCACAAGTTTGTCTTGGATATCAATTATGACCACTTGACTTAAACGTTGATCATTAATCATCGGAATTAAAAGATAAATGTATTTTCATGTTGAACATGAAGAGAAGGCACAACCGTTTCAAATAAAACTTCCTTTTCAAAATCTTGATCGCCGATTCTTGTAATTAACGTGGCATGCATAGAAGGGGCTAACCCTAGAATAATTAAAAACCTTCCTTTATGTTTGAGCTGATCTCGGACACCTTCTGGTTCTTGAGGTAAAGAGCCCGCAAAAAGTATCGCGTCATAAGGCTTCTTCTTTAACCAGCCTGATGCACCATCGCCTGTCACAAATTCAATATTATTAAGCTTTAATTTTTCACAGTTTTGTTTGGCGAGTTTTGTGAAATAAGGATTGATATCTACTGACACCACATTTTTAACCAAACTTGCAACAAGTGCAGTGAGATAGCCACTTCCAGAACCCACCACTAAAACATGGTCTTCTTTTTGCAAAGACAAAGACTGAATGAGTCTTGCTTCTAATTTAGGCGCCAACATACACACATCGTCATGTAAAGGAATTTCTGTATCAGCGAAAGCCACACCTTGATATTGAGTAGGAACGAATTTTTCACGCGGTACTTGATGAAGCAAATTAAGCACTTCGGGATCCAAGACCTCCCAGGTGCGAATTTGCTGTTCAATCATATTAAAACGATTTTGTTCAATGGTACTCATGGTCATGAGCACATTATAACTAAAGAAAAGTTCACAGTTTTAATTCTCATTAAATATAAATCTAACTTGCAATTCATGGGGGTTTCGCGTAATTTTATGGAGTGCTAGGGGTCCATCTTTAAGGTGGTGAGAAAAACCCTTTGAACCTGATGCGGGTAATACCGCCGTAGGGAATGCAGTCCTCTAAAAGACTCCTTACGTTATAACAAAAAAAATTTAAGGAGTAATTCATGAACGCGACCGATAAACAATTACAAAAAAATATCGATCAATTTTTAAACGAAACCGCTTCGCTCGATCCTGAGGCGCTCAAGTCTTTTGCAAAATCAAGAAAAGTTCACGTCACAGGTTCACGTCCCGATTTAAAAGTCCCTTTTAGAGAAATATCTTTATCCGACACACCTTCATCTTTTGGTGCTGAAAAAAATCCACCGGTCATGGTATATGACACATCTGGCCCTTATACAGATCCTGATTATCAAATTGATATTCGTAACGGACTCCCATCATTACGATCTCAATGGATTGATGAAAGAAATGACACGGAATTTCTAGACGGTCCTACATCTATCTTCGGACATGAGCGCAAAACAAATCCTGAGCTCACAAAAATGCGCTTCAATTTATTAAGACAACCGCGACGAGCCAAAGCGGGAAAAAATGTTTCTCAAATGTACTATGCGAAACAAGGCATAGTGACCCCTGAGATGGAATATATTGCCATTCGAGAAAATCAAAGGCGCGAGGGTATGTCAGCACTTTTACAAACACAACATCCAGGTCATGATTTTGGTGCGGCTATTCCTAAAATGATCACCCCTGAATTTGTAAGAGATGAAGTTGCACGCGGACGCGCCATTATTCCAGCCAATATTAATCATCCTGAAACAGAACCCATGATTATTGGTCGTAATTTTTTAGTAAAAATTAATGCCAACATCGGTAACTCAGCCCTAGGTTCGAGTATCAGTGAAGAAGTTGAAAAAATGGTATGGGGGACACGTTGGGGTGCTGATACGGTCATGGATTTATCGACGGGCAAAAACATTCATGAAACACGTGAGTGGATTATTCGCAACAGCCCTGTTCCAATTGGCACTGTGCCAATTTATCAAGCGCTCGAAAAAGTCGATGGTAAAGCTGAAAATCTTACTTGGGAAATTTTTAAAGACACACTTATCGAACAAGCAGAGCAAGGTGTCGATTATTTTACGATTCATGCAGGTGTGAGATTAAGTTATATCCCGATGACGGCAAAACGTATGACAGGTATTGTGAGTCGCGGTGGATCAATTATGGCGAAATGGTGTTTAGCCCATCACGAAGAATCTTTCCTCTATACCCACTTCGAAGACATTTGCGAAATCATGAAAGCTTATGATGTGAGCTTTAGTTTAGGTGACGGCTTAAGACCAGGCTCTATATATGACGCCAATGACGAAGCACAATTTGCAGAACTCAAAACCTTAGGGGAGCTGACACAAATTGCATGGAAGCACGATGTGCAATGTATGATTGAAGGCCCTGGTCATGTGCCCATGCACCTCATTAAAGAAAATATGGATCTTCAACTGGAGCATTGTGGTGAAGCGCCTTTCTATACATTAGGTCCACTTACAACAGACATTGCCCCCGGTTATGACCACATCACATCCGGTATTGGTGCCGCAATGATTGGTTGGTATGGTTGTGCAATGCTTTGCTATGTAACGCCTAAAGAACATTTAGGGTTACCTGATAAAGAAGATGTACGAGTTGGTATCATCACTTACAAGATTGCAGCGCATGCTGCCGATCTTGCTAAAGGTCATCCAGGCGCGCAAATCCGTGACAATGCTTTATCAAAAGCACGGTTTGAATTCCGCTGGGAAGACCAATTTAATTTGGGTCTAGATCCAGAAAAAGCGAAAGAATTCCACGATGAAACCTTGCCGCAAGAGGGTGCTAAACAAGCACACTTCTGCTCCATGTGTGGTCCACATTTTTGCTCTATGAAAATCACGCAAGATGTTAGAGACTATGCAGCAGCAAAAGGCATGAAAGAAGATGAGGCCTTGAAAAAAGGCATGGAAGAAAAATCCATTGAGTTCATTAAGAAGGGCGTTGAGATTTACCAAAAAACATAAATGGATTTCTCACTTTATTTTTCAAGTTTCATTTTAGGCCTTATTGAAGGAGCCACCGAATTTTTACCTGTGAGCTCCACTGGACATTTGATTATTGCGGGTGAGCTTTTAAAATTCAACCAAGCATCCGCCAATGTCTTTGAAATCTTCATTCAATTAGGTGCCATTGTTGCGATTGTCGTGGAGTATCGTAAAACACTTTTTAAAGTGGCAAGTAACGCGCACTCTAATAAAGAGTCTCAGGATTTTATCCTACGTCTCTTTATTGCATTTTTACCTGCAGCGATTCTAGGTCTTTTATTCCATAAAGCCATTAAAGCTTATTTATTTTCGCCACTTTATGTTTCATTAGCCCTCATCTTAGGGGGCCTTGCCATGATGGCGATTGAAAAACGTCCATTAAAAATAAATACAAAAGCTACAAACGATATCAGTATGATGCAAGCCTTTAAAATTGGCTGTGCACAATGCTTATCTTTAATTCCTGGTGTATCACGAGCAGCCGCAACAATTATGGGTGGTATGCTCATAGGACTTAATCGAAAAACAGCCACTGAATTTTCTTTTTATCTTGCCATACCTGTCATTACTGCCGCATCGCTTTTTGATTTATTAAAAAATTTCCATGATTTAACCATGCAAGATTTGCCTATTTTTGCGATTGGCTTTGTGACTGCATTTCTAAGTGCTTATGCCGTCATTAAACTTTTTATTCGTTTTGTAGCGACACATACTTTTATTTCTTTTGCTTGGTATCGCATTATTTTAGGCATCCTCGTTTTTATTTATTTTAGTGCGTGATCATGACTAGCCATCGAGCACTCATTCAAACACTTCATGGCATTGTCAAAAAAGCGGAGCGTCGTCCCGTCAGTATTAAAGAAGGTCTTTTAGATCTTAATCATTTCGGTTTTTCCTTTATTAGTTTTTTGCTAGTCTTACCTTTTATGCAGCCATTTCCAGTAGGGCCAATTAGTGTATTAGGTGGTATTACCTTTGCAGCATTTGGATGGCAAATATTAAAGGGTTATTCAGTTCCCTCTATCCCTAAGAAGATTGATAGCATTGTATTAAGTAGAGACAATTGGCGACGTATCACCAATGCAGCAATCAAACTCATTCAATGGACTGAAAAATTTACCAAACCTCGCTTAACAATACTCATCAAAGGTAAATTGGGTATTCAAATAGAAGCTGCTATCCTTATTTTAGCGGGTATCTTAATGGCAATTCCTTTTGGCATATTGCCTTTAAATAATTTTTTTCCAGGCCTTGCTATTTTATTTTGTGCGCTTGGTCAGCTTCATAAAGATGGGCTTCTTGTTTTAGTTGCTTTCTTTTGGATTCTTTTTACCATTTTTTATTTTGCTGTATTTTTTATAGGTCTTTATCTCTTAGGGCTCGAAGGCATGCATAACTTTAGCCACTGGATCCATCAGCTCGTTTCATGAAATCTTTTGCTGATCTATTGATCGCTTGGCATGCCAAGTCAGGTCGACATCACTTGCCTTGGCAAAAATCTAAAGATCCTTATGCTGTATGGGTCTCTGAAATCATGCTGCAACAAACTCAAGTTACAACCGTTATTGATTATTACAATCGTTTTATGAAAAAATTCCCAAGTATCAAAATATTAGCGCATGCGGACGAAGAAGAAGTTATGCAGCTATGGAGTGGTTTAGGTTATTACCGACGTGCACGTTTTTTACATGAAGGTGCACAAATGATTATGCAGGAGATGGATGGTCACTTTCCTTCTAACTATGACATCATGATGAAGATACCTGGTATTGGACGCTCAACCGCAGGAGCTATTGCTGCCTTTTCATTTAATCAAAAAAAAGCGATTCTTGATGGTAATGTGAAGCGCGTCTTGGCACGTTATTTTTTAATTAATCAATGGACGGGACTGCCTAAAATAGAAAAAAAATTGTGGGGTGATGCAGAGTCACTGCTTCCAAATAAAAATATAGCTATTTATACGCAAGCGCTTATGGACTTGGGTGCCACTGTATGTAACAAAAAGCCTTTGTGTGATACATGTCCATTAAATAAAACGTGTCTTGCTTTTCAAAGGAATAAAGTACATCTGGTACCGGTCCCTAGACCTCTAAAAAAGATCCCTACAGAATCTACCCATATGGTGCTGATCAAACATCATGATGAGGTTTTACTTATTAAACGACCCCAAGGTGGTATTTGGGGTGGGCTTTGGTCACTACCTCAATATGAAAATAAATCTATGACTGCCAAAGTATGGGTGAAAAAACATTTTGGATTAGAAACAAGTTTGATACAAAAAGATCTTAAAGCTTCAACCACATTTACCCATTACAAACTTGATATCACTTATAACGTGCTTGAGGCTAAATCTCAACATGCGAAACTACCTCACACATGGCTCACATTAAATAGCCTTGAAGGTGCTGCTATTCCTTCGATCATCAAAAAAATACTTTTAAAACTCTAATCGCATATTGCGATGTGGAATCTCTGCATCCAAATATATATCGCTTGTCACTTGAAATCCAAACTTTGCATAAAAATCGATGGCGTGACATTGAGCAGAAATAAGAATGGCAGACAGTTGATTGAGTTTTGCAGTCACCATTGCTTTTTCTATCAATGCATTTCCAACACTTTGATGTCGATGTTCTTTCAAAACAGCCATACGTCCTAATTGCATATGATTGTTATTAATGAATGCTCTGGCACATCCGATAGCAGTTCCATCTTTTAAAGCTAGGAAATGAATCGCTTCTTCATCCATACCATCCCACTCTAATTGAGGCGTCACTTTTTGCTCTTCAATAAATACTTTTTCACGAATCATTGTGAGTGATGCATAGCTATCTATCCACTTTACGATCTCAATTTTAAGATTATTTTTCATAAGTGAAACGCTTGCATCTTGATGCTGTTAGGGGCATGATGTGCTTTCTTTATCCCTAATTTTAAGGACTGTATGAATAAATTTTTACCTATTATTGGTCGTGTTTTTATTGCACAAATTTTTCTTGTATCCATTCTCATATCACTTAACGGCATTATGAATACGCCGGATGGTTATATTGCTTACCAAAATGGATTGATGAGCCATGGTCTTCCAGGTATTTTTGCACCGATCTCGGTCATTGTCCAACTCTTGGGTGGCTTAGCACTTTTTGTGGGCTTTAAGACAAGACTATCTGCGCTTATATTAACTATTTATACATTCATCAATGCACTGTCTTATTTATATACCGCTACAATACTGCCTTTTCCTGTATATCTCATTCCGCTCCAACAAGCACTTCAGTACATAGCGATTACAGGTGGTCTTATCGTTTTATTGCAAAATCCAGTCACCCCATTTGCACTTGATAATGTAACAAAAACAAAAAAACGTAAATAAGTCTTACTAGTATTTAAAAAAAGCAGCTATCAAGGCTGCTTTTTTTATTTTGATTTAGATCAAATATATCTATCAATCATGGTTATCATTAAAATAATCTTTTATGCATGCTCAATTTTTTTGAGTGCGTTAAAATAGAAGTTAAGCTTTACTAATATTAAGGAATTCAATATGGCAACAGCATCCACAAAATATACGAAGACTGCGATTATTCTTCATTGGCTCATTGGCTTTGGCATTATCTTTATGTTTTTATTAGCTTGGTATATGACCGACTTACCTAAAGAAGCTCCTAAAGCTATGAGTTTTGATTTATTTGATTTAGGCATTTATACATGGCAATTATCTGAAGAGACTTCACCTCGCTCTTTTTACTTTAACTTACATAAATCAATTGGTATTACCCTCTTAGGGCTCATTGCATTTAGAATCTTTTGGAGAATTACACATCCAGCACCTGCACTTATTAAAACCATGAAAGCTTGGGAGAAAAAATTAGCGAATGCTACTCATCATTCTTTGTATCTTATTATGGTATTGCTCCCAGTGTCAGGCGCCACAATGGCACTTTACAGTAAATATGGAATTAAATGGTTTGGCGTCACTTTAGCCGAAGGTTTAGGAAATGAAACAGTACGAGATTTCTTTAAGGAAACGCATGAAATTATCGGCATAGTATTGCTGGCTCTTCTAGGGCTTCATCTACTTGCTACTATCAAACACACGTTCGTCAATAAAGATGGCACTTTTAAACGAATGACATTTAAATAAATTCTTATTGGTATCTTAAAGCTTCAATTGGACGGAGCTTTGCGGCTTTACTTGCAGGATAATATCCGAAGAAAACGCCTATACTCGCAGCCACTGAAAAAGCCAATACAATCGATTGCATCGAAATGAGAATTTCGGCCCCCACCATTTTCTTCACAAGAAGTGCGCCGCCTAATCCAAGTCCTACACCAATCACACAACCTACAATCGAAATTACACAGGCCTCTAAAAGAAATTGAAGCAAAATATCTTTTTCTCTCGCACCTATTGCCATACGAATACCAATTTCACGCGTACGTTCAGTCACAGATACCAACATGATATTCATAATCCCGATACCTCCTACAAGAAGAGAAATAGATGCAATCGCCCCTAATAACATCGACATCGTTTTTGCAGTATCACTTGCGGTTTTTGCCATCGCAGTTAAATTTCTCACAGAAAAATCACTCTCTGTATTCTCACGAATATTATGTCGCTGACGAATAAGATCATTAATCCCATCTTCGGCAACGCCCATATACTTTTCAGACTTTGCTTGCGCCATAATCATTCGCACACTGCCTGGGATTTGATTACCAAATAATTTTCGCTGTGCTGTGGTGATCGGCACAATAATCGTGTCATCCTGATCACGGCCATCAAAACTTTGCCCTTTGCCCTCTAATACGCCGACAATAAGGAAAGGGCTTTTTTTAATGCGTATCGTTTTCCCAATAGGATCAATGTCATCACCAAATAAATTTTCAACGACCGTTTTCCCAACTAATGCAACGCGATTTGCAGAACGTACATCTGCATCAGAAAATAATTCGCCAGATTCAACATCCCATCTTCGAATAGAAAAATAAGAAGGTGTTGTACCAACAATCGGTGTATTCGAGTTATTTCCTGCATAAATAATTTGTGCATTACCAACACTGATGGGTGCAAATGCACCAATATCGTCTAAATCTCCAATCGCAGTCGCGTCATTCATATTAAGTGCGGAAGAATTACCTGAGGCACTTCGGGAACCTGACGTGCTTGATGAGCCGGACAATATTACGAATAAATTACTTCCCATTGAATCGATCGATCGTTTAATTGATTGTTGAGCACCTTCACCAATCGCCATCATAAGTACCACAGCGCCTACCCCAATCACCATGCCTAGCATGGTTAAGAATGTGCGCAAACGATTCGCACCCATTGCATGCCATGCTTCACTCAGCATCGAGAAAAACATTTATGCTTTCTCCAATTCTTTTTTGTTGCGATGATCTTCGACAATTTTTCCATCTAAGAAACGTATTTGTCTTCTCGCATGATCCGCAATAGCGTTTTCATGAGTCACGATAATAATCGTATTACCTATTTGATTAAGTTCATCAAATATTTTCATAATTTCATCACTCGTTTTGGAGTCTAAATTACCTGTGGGCTCATCAGCTAATATAATTCGCGGTTGATTGACAAGTGCACGTGCAATCGCAACTCGCTGCTGTTGACCGCCTGAAATTTGATTAGGTCTTGATTCAAAATATTGGCCCAACCCCATTCTTTCTAAAATATTCTTAGCAATTTTAGTTCTTAATTCCTTTTGATCTTTAGCGTAAACCAGAGGCAATGCCACATTATCAACCAAGGATGATCTTGCTAATAAATTAAATCCTTGAAACACAAAGCCAATAGTTCGGTTTCTAAGCGCTGCTAATTGATTATTATTAAGAGATTTAACCGATTGATTGTTTAATTTATATTCGCCCTTTGTTGGACGATCTAAGCAGCCTAGGATATTCATGAAAGTCGATTTACCTGAACCTGAAGGGCCCATGATGGCGACATAATCGCCTGCTTCAATCGTGAGATTTACATCTTTGAGAACGGGGAATACACCTGCTGGCGTATCGTAGTCTTTATAAAGCCCCGTGATTTCAATGACATTGTTAGTCATGAACTAGAACACTCGTGGTGGTCGGTTAGGGCCTTGTGCACTTGAGCCTGACTTTTGATCGTTGGCCATATCGGCTGTAATTACAAATTCATTAGGCTTGATATCTGAACTGATAATTTCAGTAAATTTTCCATTGGTGATACTTGTTTTGACACGAATCATTTCAGGTTTGTTGTTTCTTAATACATATACTTTACCGGAACCCAATCCATCGCTCTTTGCATTAGATTTATTGTCGTCAGATTTTTTCTCTTTTTTCATGGCTAAATTAAGCTCTTCATTTTTAGGTCGATAACGTAATGCTGCATTGGGTACTAATAAAACATTGTCATGTTTTGCAAAATTAATATTTACATATGCTGTCATACCCGGCAATAAAAGTTGCTCTGGGTTGTCTACTGAAATTACAACGTCATAAGTCACCACGTTAGCTGT
>BJGS01000033.1 GCA_014190615.1 Methylophilaceae bacterium | reverse complement strand
AGGTGACAAAATTAACTTATGTGATTACCAAGCGAAACCTATATTAGTTGTGAATACTGCAAGTAAGTGCGGATTTACTCCGCAATTTAATGCTTTAGAAGCCTTATATAAAAAATATCATGATAAAGGTCTGTTGGTGATTGGCTTTCCGTCGAATGATTTCAATCAAGAATTAAGTACTGATAAAGAAGTGAAAGATTTTTGCAAATTAACTTATGCAGTTGAATTTCCAATGACAACAAAATCTAATGTGACTGGTAAAAATGCAAATTCTTTTTATCAAGAACTCATTAAGGCGACAGGCACAATGCCTCAATGGAATTTTCATAAATACTTAATATTGCCTCAAGGTAAAAAAGTTTATGCATTTACGAGTGATGTCACACCCGACTCACCTGAGATACTAGATAAAATTAAAGCAGAGTTGAAATAATACGTTTTAAGTATTAGGTTGGCGAATTTTTTGTAGGATGATTGCCGAGAGCTCTTCGACAGAGCGTGAAGTAGAATCGGCCCAAGGAATGCCAGCTCTTTTCATAAGATTTTCACAATCAGTAATTTCTTTTCTACAATTATCAAGCGAAGCATAGGTACTATTTGGACGTCTTTCACTTCGAAGACTGCTTAAACGATCAGCTTGTATGGTTAATCCGAAGATCTTATCAATATAACCTTCTAGAATAGGCGGTAGCGCTTTTCTTTCAAAATCTTCAGGTGTTAGAGGGTAATTCGCAGCTTTAATACCAAATTGCATCGCGAGATAAATACTGGTCGGTGTTTTGCCTGATCTTGATACACCTACTAATATCACATTGGCTTGATTTAAACCATTATGTGTCATGCCGTCATCGTGGCCCAATGCAAAATTAATTGCTTCCATTCTGTCTGAATAATTACTGCCTGAGATGCTGTGAGCAACACCCGGGCGTGTGAGAGGCTCTTCTTTTAATTCCACACCTAAAGGATCAATAAATGCGTCGAAAAGATCGATGTAATAAGCATCGACTTCTTTAAGTTCTGCACGAAGCTTGGGATTACCAATCGACATAATCACAATGGGTCTTACCCCATTTTCCATTTTTGCATTGACGATACGCTTTTGTGCGTCATCCACTTTTGCATCTGAATCAGTAAATGGAATTCTAATTTGTGTAAATTGTGTTTCTGGAAAGTGCGCTAAAAGCTGACCTAATGCACCAGCAGTAATACCTGTGCCATCTGAGATAAAGAACGCTGTTCTTTTTTGTTGTGCCATTATTTTTGGCTAATACGTTTCCATGTGCTGATGACAGTATCAGGATTGAGTGACATCGATGAGATGCCTTCTTTAACAAGCCATTCTGCGAAGTCGGGATGATCTGATGGGCCTTGGCCGCAAATCCCAATATATTTCTTTGTTTTTTTAGCAGCTGTAATCGCCATTTGAATGAGCGCTTTCACTGCATCATTTCTTTCATCAAAACCATCCGCCAAAATACCTGAGTCACGATCAGTGCCCAATGTGAGTTGTGTTAAATCGTTTGATCCAATCGAGAATCCATCGAAGTATTCAAGAAATGCTTCAGCTAAGATGGCATTCGAAGGCACTTCACACATCATAATTAAACGTAGTCCGTTATCGCCCCGCTTAAGACCATTCGCTGCCATGATTGATGTGACTTGTTTTGCTTCTTCTAATGTTCTTACAAATGGAATCATAATTTCTACATTCGTTAAACCTAATGTTTCACGTACCTTTTTCATGGCTTGGCATTCCATGACGAAACATTCTTTAAAGTCTTCTGACATATAACGCGCCGCACCTCTAAATCCAATCATTGGATTTTCTTCATCAGGCTCGTAAATATCTCCACCTACTAGTTTTTTATATTCATTTGATTTGAAATCAGAGGTTCTCACAATCACCGGCTTTGGGTAAAACGCTGCAGCAATGGTTGCAACACCTTCGGCTACTTTATCAATATAAAATTGTTTAGGATTAGCATAGCCGCGTGCACGGTGCATAATTTGTTTTTGAATGTCTTGTGGCATGGCTGAATAATTTAAAATAGCTTTAGGGTGAATACCAATCATATTATTAATCACAAATTCTAAACGTGCTAAACCCACACCATCATTCGGCATTTGTGCAAATGTAAATGCCATGTCTGGATTACCTACATTCATCATAATTTTTACAGGGGGTGTGGGAAGGGTAGTCTCTTTTACTGTATTAACTTCATAGTCAAGTGCGCCTTGGAATACAAATCCAGTCTCACCCTCTGAACAACATACGGTCACAATGTCACCTTCTTGAAGAAGTTCAGTGGCATTGACACTACCCACAATAGCGGGGATGCCAAGTTCGCGCGCAATGATGGCAGCATGACATGTGCGACCGCCACGATTTGTGACGAGTGCTGAAGCTCTTTTCATCACAGGTTCCCAATTAGGATCCGTCATGTCTGCGACGAGCACATCACCCGGTTGAACCGAATGCATTTCAGATGGGTCTTTGACAATACGAACAGGACCGACACCAATTTTTTGTGTGACTGCGCGTCCAGCGACAATCGCTTTGCTGTTGCCTTTTAATTTAAAAACCTCAACCGCATTTTTTGTTTGAGATTTCACTGTTTCGGGTCTGGCTTGGAGTATATAAATTTTTCCATCTAAACCATTTTTACCCCATTCAATATCCATAGGACATCCATAATGAGATTCAATAGTGACGGCATATTGCGCAAGCTCTAAAATATCTTGATCGTTTAAGCTAAACACATCACTTTCTTTAGGATCTACATCAATGGTGTGCGTACTTTTTCCAGCTTGTGTTGCATCACTAAAGACCATTTTAATTTTTTTAGAGCCAATAGATCGTCTGACGATTGCAGGTTTACCTTCTTTTAAAAGGGGCTTGAAGACATAGAATTCATCTGGATTCACAGCGCCTTGAACAACCGTTTCACCTAATCCATAAGAGGCGGTAATAAATACGACATCTTTAAATCCTGATTCAGTATCGATGGTAAACATAACACCAGAGCAGCCAATATCACTTCTGACCATTTGTTGCACACCAGCTGAAATAGCAACGTCTGCGTGAACGAAACCTTTATGTACGCGATACGAAATAGCACGATCGTTATAGAGTGAGGCAAAAACTTCCTTGATCGCATGTTTAATATTTTCTACGCCATGAATATTTAAAAAACTTTCTTGCTGTCCTGCAAAGGAGGCATCAGGCAAGTCTTCTGCAGTAGCAGAAGATCTCACTGCAAAGGTCATACCTTCTGCAGAATTCTTTGTGAGTCGCGTGTAATTTTCTTCAATGGCTTTTTCTAAAGAAGACGGAAAGGGCGTATCAATAATCCACTGTCTTACTTTTTTTCCGCTGACAGCCAATGCATCCGTGTCATCTGTATTTAAAGTTTTTAGTTCGTTAGCAATTTTCTCATCGAGCGCGTTATGGGCTAAAAATTCTCTAAATGCATGGGCCGTTGTCGCAAAACCTGTCGGCACACGAACGCCTTTAGCGTTGAGCTGAGAAATCATTTCACCTAAGGATGCATTCTTTCCGCCTACAGATCCAACATCTGTATTTCGAAGATTTTCTAGTGGAATGACATGTGCTGACATAAAGGCCCTTAGGTTAGTAACTTGAAGAACTTAGAATTTAATTTTTATTAATGGTGTTTTAAGTTTAATTGGTTTTTAAGACAAAGACGGTTAACTTCAAAAATCTTTAATGTGAGGTGTCATAAAAGCCGTCATTTTGCCAAATTAACACCTTATTGTCATCTGAATCCTCATCCTAGTGTTTTGGTTTAATGGGTTGGCGATTATAGAAGGCGGAGAAAATGATAAAAATAAGTGTCATATTAGAAAAAATGTCGCTAAATATCCTTAAAATGCATTTAAAAGCATTAAAATCTGTTAATTTTCATGAAAATGTAATATTTATATTTATTTTTATTAAGAAATACTGGGTTTACTCAAAAATTAGTGATTTAAAGCGTAAAACATGTTTTGAAATCTTAGGATTGAGAGTCAATTCATATATAATTTACGATCCGATTTCAAAGACATCATTTTTTGGAGATTTAAAGCAATGGCAACATTATTAGAGCAATTAAAAGGCATGACAACGATCGTTGCAGACACAGGCGACGTGGAAGCGATTAAAACAGTAAAGCCTGTCGATGCAACAACTAACCCATCCTTGCTTTTAAAAGCAAGTACGCTCCCACAATGTGAGCCCATGATTAAGGAAGCTATTGCATATGCAAAATCAAAAAGTAGCAATAAAGCGCAACAAGTAGAAGATGCCGCTGATAAGTTAGCTGTACTTGTAGGTCTTGAGATACTAAAACATATTCCTGGTCGCATTTCGACAGAAGTCGATGCACGTCTATCATTCAATATCGATGCGATGGTTAAAAAAGGTAGAAAATTAATAGGCCTCTATGATGAAGCCGGCGTTAAAAAAGATCGCGTGCTTATTAAATTGGCTTCCACTTGGGAAGGTATTAAAGCTGGCGAGATTTTAGAAAAAGAAGGTATCAATTGTAACTTAACCCTTCTTTTTGGTTTTGGCCAAGCGCGTGCGTGTGCTGAAGCTGGCGTATTCCTGATTTCCCCATTCGTGGGTCGTATCCTCGATTGGTATAAAGCTAAAACGGGAAATACATATACATCTGAAGAAGATCCAGGTGTTATATCTGTTCGTAAAATTTATGCTTACTATAAAGAGCATGGATATAAAACAGTTGTGATGGGCGCTTCCTTTAGAAATATTGGTGAAATTACAGCGCTAGCTGGTTGTGATCGTTTAACGATTGCGCCAAATTTACTTCAAGAGCTTGAAGCCACACAAGGCGATTTACCTCGCTTACTGAAAGATGGCGGCGCTTCAAAATCAGCTCCAGCTAAAATGACTGAAGATGAATTCCGCTTTGTATTGAACGAAGATGCCATGGCAACTGAAAAACTTTCAGAAGGTATTCGTGGTTTCGTAGTGGATCAAAATAAACTCGAGACAGCTCTAAACGAAAAGCTATAAACTAAGTTCTTGTCATAAAAATGACAAGAATTAGCTATAAAATCAGCAGGGTTAATTATTGACACAAAATGATTAGCCCTATATGATCGTTCTCCTGCTTTATGAAGTTTAAACTTCCTCTTAGCAACGAACTATTTTAGAAAACTTGTAATAAAACGGAGAAAAACCATGGCTTTAACACAAATGGCATTAGATTCACTAGATTTTGACGCAACAGTTGCATTAGCAGCTAAAGTTGCTCCACACGTAGACATTCTTGAAATTGGTACACCATGCATTAAGCATAACGGTATCAAGCTTCTTGAAACATTAAAAGCTAAATTCCCAAAGAACCAAATCCTTGTTGACTTAAAAACAATGGATGCGGGTGAATATGAGTCTGAGCCATTCTATAAAGCTGGTGCAGATATTTGTACAGTTCTTGGCGCTTCAGGCATCGCTACAATCAAGGGCGTTGTTGCTGCTGCTAAGAAATACGGTAAAGAAGTTCAAGTTGACATGATCAACGTTGCAAACAAAGAAGCTTTAACAAAAGAATGTGTTGCTGCAGGTGTTCAAATTATCGGTGTTCACACTGGTCTTGATGCACAAGCTGCTGGTCACACACCTTTTGCTGACTTAGCTATGATTGCTGGTTTAAAAACTGGCGTTAAAATTTCAGTAGCTGGCGGTGTTAAAGCTGCTACTACAAAGCAAGTTAAAGATGCTGGTGCATCTATTATCGTAGCTGGTGCTGCAATCTACGGCGCTGCTGATCCAGCTGCTGCTGCTGCAGAAATCACAAAAATTGCTCATGGATAATTGTTAAGAAACAATTATTGATGAACTAAATCAAATCCCGACTTAGAAATGAGTCGGGATTTTTTTATAGATTTTTTAAATAAAAAGGGTTCAACATGCATCAAAAATTATTATTAGATAAAATTTCAAGCGTTTTAGCAGTGACTGACCAAGCTAATGCAGCTAAGCTTCTTAAGCTTGTCGACGAAGCCGGTAGAATCTTTGTGGGTGGCGCTGGACGATCAGGACTTGTTTCACGATTTTTTGCAATGCGTCTTGTACACAGTGGCTATCAAGTCAATATGGTGGGTGAAATTGTCACGCCAGCCATTAAAGCAGGCGATCTATTTTTAGTGATTTCAGGTTCGGGTGGCACAAAAACGCTTTTACCACTTCTTGAAACTGCTAAATCAAAAGGTGCGAAGATTGCCGTAATTTCTATGAAAAATAAATCACCTATGTCGGATATGGCTGACTTAACTGTTCAAATTGGTAATGATGATGCTTTCGGCCTTACTAAAGGCATGCCTATGGGGACGACATTTGAATTATCTACACTGATCTATCTTGAAGCAGTGATTTCAGAATTAATTCACACTAAAGGATTGACGGAAGAAGGCATGCGCGCAATTCATGCAAATTTAGAGTAAATCGCTATAAGGAATTAAATAATTCAGGGCGCCTAAAGCGCCCTTAATTATTTAATCGGCATATAATTTAAATTCTTTAAGTTTAAATCTCAACAGCCGTTGAACAATACACACCTCATTTCTTTGCCTTATTTTTCAGATAGCTCCATTTATTTTGAAGCTATTGCTGATGATCCATGGTCTTGTTATTTAGATAGCGGTATTCACGATGATTTTGATAAAAATATTTCAGATAAATCTAGGTTTGACATTATAGTCAGCCGTCCATTTATCAAAATAATCGCAGATGAAAATACTGTCAGTATTGAAGAAGACAATCAAAAAAAAATTGTTAAAGAAAATGCTTTTGATGTTTTAGATAAAGTTCTTGCTCGATTTGAAGTTCAAAATTCCTCTCTACCCTTTACTGGCGGTGCTTTAGGATACTTTTCTTATGAACTAGGTCAAACATATGTTCAGAACGATAAAGATCATGTTGGGATTCCCCTTATGATGGTTGGCATCTATGACTGGGCTTTGATTGTAGATCATCAAGAAAAAAAAACATGCATTGCATCTCACTTATTAAATAAAGATACAAACAATTATTTAAACGAGCTTGCTGAAAAGTTTAAGAACGCGAAATCTAGTCATCACTCATTTAAGACTCATTCATCTACTCAATCGCTTTTAGATTTTAAGGCCTATGAGTTGATTGTAAATAAAATTTTAGCTTTTATTAAGGCGGGTGATTGCTACCAAATAAATATTTCCAATAAATATCATGCTCAGTGTGAAGGTAACGGCTGGACAGGGTATAAAAAATTAAGAACAATTAATCGCTCACCTTTTATGGCTTATTTACGTCATGAAGATTTTGCTGTGTTATGTGGATCTCCTGAGAGGTTTATTAAATCAATGGATAAACATGTTGAAACAAGACCTATTAAGGGTACTGAGCCTAGAGATCCAAATCCTTTAATAGATAAAGAGAATGGAGCGCGCTTACTTAAAAGCGAAAAAGATCGCGCAGAAAATTTAATGATTGTTGATTTATTGCGTAATGATCTGAGCAAAAATTGCGTTACTGGAAGTGTAAACGTTAAAGCGCTTTGTGAGCTCAAGTCTTATAGTAATGTGCATCATCTTGAAAGTATAGTAGAAGGTATTTTAAAGCCTGATTCATCTCTTCTTAAGTTACTTAAAGATTCTTTTCCTGGAGGGTCAATTACCGGCACTCCAAAAATTAGATCGATGGAAATTATTGACCAGTTAGAGCCCCATAGGCGTGATATTTATTGTGGCTCGATAGGCTATATCGGATTTAATCAGAAAATGGATACTAATATCGCAATTCGCACATTAATTAAAAAAGATAACAAGCTTCATTACTATTCGGGTGGAGGAATTGTTGCACAATCAAATCCAAGAGGTGAATTTGATGAAATGGCTTACAAGGCTTCTAATATTAAAAAATGGATTGATTTTTTTAAAGATAATTAATTTATTCTACTTTTTCAAACTTTCCAAAATGTAACATAATGCTTGGCAGTATTAAAAGATTTAAAATAGTTGATGTGATAAGGCCACCAATAATAATAGTCGCCATAGGCCCTTCAATTTCTTTACCTGGCTCACCACTTCCAAGCGCTAATGGAAGTAGCCCTAATGCGGTAACAATGGCTGTCATCAAAATTGAAGGAAGTCTCTCAGAAGCACCTTTAATACATGTTTCTAAATTCCATGTGTAACCTTCAAAATCAATGAGATGTTGGTAATGAGATATCAACATAATGGAGTTTCTTAAAGTAATACCAAAAAGTGTCACAAACCCGACAAGGGATCCAATAGAAACCCAACCTGCATTAAACATCACAGCAATCACTCCACCAATAAGTGCAAATGGAAGATTGAATAATGTAAGCATTAAATTTCTTAAATTTCCGAAAGCGATATAAAGCATTAAAAGGACCGCTGCGCCTGCGATGATTGAATGCACAATAAGTTCTTCCTGTGATTTTGCATTGGCCTCTGCTTCGCCTGTAACTTCGTAATAATTACCTGAGTTTAGTTTAATTGATTTAAGTTTAGTTTTCAGTTCTCTATCAAAATCAGAAATATCACGCTGTTCGATATCAGCTGTAATAGTTTGTATGCGTTTACCGCCCTGGTGGAGGATTTTAGAACGTCCATTTTCTTGAGCTATATAAGCGACTTGACCGAGTTGAATAATTTTTCCTTCCGGTGTTGTAATAGGTAGTTTTTGTATATCAGTAATATCATCACGATATTCCTTACTGAGAATGACTGAAATGTTTACAGGTGTGTTGCCCTCATAAATTTGCGCAACAGGGAAGCCTTCGTATGCTGCTCTTATAATATTTAGCAAATCAGTTTTTTGAATACCCCATTGACTTAATTTATCTGGTAAGAAGTGAATTGTAATTTCTGGAGTTCCTGCAGGAGAGACAAGATTAATATTCTTAATGCCTTTTATATTTCTGAGCTCATAGGATATTTTTTGTGCATCTTGATCTATCGTGTCAAGATTATTTCCAAATACATGAATTACAACGGATGAGTGGTAGCCAGAAATTGTTTCTTCGATACGTTCAGTTAGAAATGTATTGATAGCAAAGTTAAGACCGATATATCCCTTTTCCGTCTTTTCAGTCTCAACTTTTTGATTAGACTCCCCCTCAATAATATTTTTAATCTTTTCTAAAACAGTATTCTGCTCCGTGCCATTAAGTTCTTTTAATTCAATTTCAAATTCACTATAGTGTGTTCCAAATGTATCCGCGCCCATAGGGGATCTTCCAACCCATTGAGCCACGGAAACAACACCAGGGATAGATCTAATCTTTTTAGAAACTTCATTACCAATTCTCAAAGATTCTTTTTCTGAGGTTCCAGGAAGTGATGTCATATGCATAATAAAATGTCCCTCATGCAATGGTGGAATAAATTGTGTTTTAAAAAGTGGGATAAGCGTTAATCCAAGAACAATGATCGAAAAAGAAAGAATCATTATCATGGTTGATCGTTTTTCAATCTTATAAAGAACCGAAATATACTTTTCTCGAATTTTAGCCATAACAGGAGATTCATTTGTTTTAAGTTTGGATGTGCCTAGAAGTAAATATGAGAGAGCTGGTGTTACGGTGAGTGCAACGACAAGCGAGGCCAAAATAGATGCAATGTATGTAATACCTAAAGGGCTGAAAAGCTTACCTGCGACGCCATTTAAGGACAAAAGGGGGAGAAACACCGTTGCAACTATGACTGTGGCATATACAACGGAATTTCTGACTTCCATAGAAGCTTCATAAACGACAGTTCTAATAGGCAAAGGATTTTCTCTTTTTAAATTTTCTTTAAGCCGCCTAAAGATATTTTCGGAATCTATGATGGCATCATCAACAACCTCTCCTAGCGCAATAGCAAGGCCACTTAAAACCATAATATTTAAACCAAGATTGAAATAACTTAAGACTGAAATAGCTGAGAGTAGCGAGAGGGGTATTGCAGTTGCAGAAATGAAAGCTGTTTTGAAATTAAATAAGAATAAAAATAAAATAACTATGACTAAAAAAGATCCTACTAAGATATCAAAGCGAACACCTTGTATTGAGACATTAATAAAGTTGGCTGGCCTAAAGAGCGTTGGATGAAGACTAATTTTTTGAGCCGCTAAAGTTGGCTCGATATCTTTAAGGGCATCTTCAATGAGATGGGTTAACTTATAAGTATCAGAACCTAATTGACCTTGCACTGAAAGATACACACCTTCTTGACCATTGATGGATGCACCACTAATCGAGGGCAATGAACCTTCTTTGACTTCTGCAATATCTTTGATATAGACGATTTGATTTTTTGTGTTAATAATCGGGGTCTTTGCAATCTCTTCTAATGATTTCGACTGGCCTTCAGTATTTACAATAATCCGCTGGTTGTTATTCTCAATAAACCCGGCACCACGTATACCTGTTGATTTTTCAGCTGCTATTAGAACTTGCTCAATTGACAAGCTGTGTTGAATAATTTTTTCTGGGTTAATTTCGATTTGATATTGTTTAACTTTTCCGCCAAAAATATTGACATCCGCAACGCCTGGAACGGATAAAAGATGTGGAATGATAATTCGATCTGCTGCTGTCCTTAAATCATTCAATGATCTTTCAGATGAAGTAACGCCAATACCCAATACCGATGAAGCAGCAGAGGTGAGAGGGGTTATTTTTGGCACAATACCGGTCGGCATATTTGTTGAGATCGCGGCAAGTCTTTCGGAAATGACTTGGCGATTTCTAAAAATATCAGTATTTTCATTAAAGATAATCGTGATTACAGAGAGTCCTGGTATGGACTGGGATCGAATGGTTTCTATACCAATCGTACCGCCTAAGTTTTTTTCGATGGGCTGAGTAACTATAGACTCGACAAGCCCTGCTGACAATCCTGGCGACTCGGTCTGAATAATGACTTGAGTTGGGGAAAACTCTGGAAAAACATTAAGGGGGCTTCGTGTAATTTGATAGAGCCCAAAAATGATCGCAATACAAGCAAGTCCAATAATAACGCCAGTGTAACGGATCGAAAATTTTACGATGGATGACATCATAATAATTTAATCGTCATTCTCATTTTTGATTTGATATTTAAACTCTTCTGAAAGCATAAGCTGCGAGCCGCTTAGGACAATTTCATCATTTTCCTTAATTTGATCTTCGTTAATCATCCAGCCATCATTATCTTCAACTGAAGTGTCTATTGATTTCCTAACGAATTTATCTTCAGCAGTTTTTATATAAATCCAAGCTTTGCCTGCATTCCAAACTATTGACTCTTTAGGTATAAATAAAAGTTTGTTTGAGTTGTTACTAGAATTAGATTGTGATGCAGAAACAATGAGTCTTGAATCGAACCTTAATTGATTATTATATGTGACATAGAAATATGTTTTACCTTGAAGATTCTTATCAAGCTGAGGAGCTTCAGAAAGATATTTTGCTAAAAATTGGTCATTGCGATTGTCGATAAGGGATAGGCTTATATCCTTAGGAACGTCATTTGTAGAGTTAGTAGAAAGCGTAATTCTAATCAGCCTTGCTTTATCATGTAATAAAAAATCAAGAATGGAATTGTTACTTGGAGATTGAACCATAGCAAGAATTTTATCTCCCCATTGGACTCTAATATTCTGCTCTAGGCCATCTATAAGTGCTTGGCTTTTAATAAGATTGAGTTGGGTTGTTTGATAAGCTACCTGACTTTCCTGGAGGGCTTTGTCAGAAATATTCTTATTATCTTCGTTTAATGATTTAAAGCGTTCGTAATTTCTCTTATCTCTAATAAATTCATTTTTTAAAATATCAATTTGATTTTTTATTTCATTAAGTTTATTTTTTTGCTCAATAAGCGCATCCACGCTTAATACATTTCCATAACTGGTAATTGTTTTAGCATGTGTAGCAACTTTTATTTTTTCAGTCTTAATTCCACTATTTGTCTGCACTGCTTTTGAGATAACAACAAAATCAAGCCCATTTTCCTTTTTGATGTA
>BJGS01000032.1 GCA_014190615.1 Methylophilaceae bacterium | reverse complement strand
CATGTAACTCAGAGCCTTCTTTATGCTGTACTTCATCCTTTGCTAACGTCCAAGGTGCTTTTGTATTGACGTATTCATTTGTAATATCTGCTACACGCATAATTTCTCTTATTGCGCGACTATACTCTCTCGACTCATAACATGTTTTAATTTCACCTTCTATATCTTTACATTTTTGAGTGATAGAAATATGTTCTTGTGCTGTTTTTGAGTCATCAAGATAAAGCTTGCCGTCAAAATATTTCTGTATAAATCCTGAAGTTCTACTCGCAATATTAATAAATTTTCCAACGAGATCGCTATTCACTCTAGATAAAAAGTCATCTAGATTGAGATCAATATCTTCCATTGTGCTATTTAATTTAGCCGCGTAATAATATCTAAGATAATCTGGATTTTTAATGTGGTCTAAATAACTCCGAGCCGTGATAAATGTTCCGCGTGACTTAGACATCTTTTCTGCATTTACAGTAAGAAAACCATGTGCAAATATCTTTGTTGGTTTTCTGTACCCCGAGAATTCTAAAGTCGCAGGCCAAAATAATGCATGGAAGTAAAGAATATCTTTTCCAATAAAATGATATAACTCAGTGGTTGATTCTGCATTCCAAAACTCATCAAAATTTATTTTTTTATCATCACAAAGTTTTTTAAAACTAGCCATGTACCCTATTGGCGCATCAAGCCATACATAAAAATATTTGCCTGGTGCATCTG
The DNA here is from genome assembly GCA_014190615.1 of Methylophilaceae bacterium. Classification (GTDB taxonomy): domain Bacteria; phylum Pseudomonadota; class Gammaproteobacteria; order Burkholderiales; family Methylophilaceae; genus Methylopumilus. The sequence goes on along the minus strand of BJGS01000032.1, from coordinate 11,359 downwards.
GAATTTCAAAACCAAAATAAGGTGCATCTCTTGAGATGTCCCAATCAGAAAGGCCTGATTTAAACCACTCCTTCATTTTATTAGCTGCCTCTTGCTGAAGCGTTCCAGATGATGTCCAGTTCGCTAAAAACGATTCACATTCTGAAAGTTTAAAAAAGTAATGTTCTGTTTCTTTTCTCACAGGAACAGAACCTGATACAGAGGATGTGGGATTAATTAATTCTGTTGGATTATAAGTAGCACCACAAGCTTCGCAAGAGTCGCCATATTGATCTTTTGCGTGACATTTAGGACATTCACCCTTAATAAAACGATCGGGTAGAAACATTTCTTTTACTGGGTCGTAAAATTGCTCTATTGTTTTTGTATAAATCTTTTTATTCTGTTTAAGTTTTTTATAAACAGATTGGGAGAGTTCAAGATTTTCAGAGGAATTCGTTGAATAGAAATTATCAAAATTCACAAAAAAATCAGAAAAGTCTTTCGAGTGCTCTACGTGAACTTTTTTGATGAGCGCTTCGGGTGTAATCCCCTCTTTTTCAGCCTTAAGCATAATGGGGGTGCCATGCGTATCATCAGCACAAACATAGTAAGCTTCATGGCCTTGCATCTTCTGAAATCTTACCCAGATATCAGTTTGGATGTATTCAACCAAGTGGCCTAAGTGAATGCTTCCATTCGCATATGGCAATGCTGAAGTAACTAAGATCTTTCGCATGAATTGAGAAACTTTATTGATTTGACTAAGTCCCTATTCTATCAAATGACGTCGCAACTAAGATAGGTTAAAATTAGCGCCTTATGGCTTATTCAGAAGAACAAATTAAAGAGTTATTAAAAGAAGTTGTCGATCCCAATACAAGCGACAATTTAATCAACGATAAATCGATTAAAAGCATTTTAATCAAAGACGATCATCTTGAAATTAAAGTTTTGTTGGGCTATCCGGCAAAAAGCCAATTAGACGGAATTAAAGATCTCATTGCCACTCAGATAAAAAAAACCTTACCAAAAGCTCATTTAACAATTGATGTTGATTTTAAAATTACTTCGCATACTGCTCAAAAAGGCATAGCGCTTATTCCAGGCGTTAAAAATATTATTGCAGTAGCTTCTGGTAAAGGGGGGGTAGGAAAATCTACAACTGCTATCAATTTAGCGCTAGCTCTGTCAGTTGAGGGAGCGCGCGTAGGTATTTTGGATGCTGATATTTATGGCCCAAGCCAACCACAAATGTTAGGTATATATTCAAAACCTGAAAGTAAAGATGGTAAATCTATGGAGCCAATTATGGCTCACAATATTCAAGCCATGTCGATTGGTTTCCTTGTTGATACAGAGACTCCCATGGTTTGGCGTGGCCCTATGGTGACAGGAACGCTTGAACAGCTTTTAAAAGAAACGAGATGGGATAATCTCGATTATCTCGTCGTTGATTTGCCTCCAGGCACTGGGGATATTCAACTTACTTTATCTCAAAAAGTCCCTGTGACTGGCGCTATTATTGTTACAACACCTCAAGACATTGCCCTTCTTGATGCTAGGCGCGGATTAAAAATGTTTGAAAAAGTGAATATTCCAATTATTGGTATTGTTGAAAATATGGCTATACATACGTGTTCCAAATGTGGCAATGAAGAGCACATATTTGGGTCGGGTGGTGCTGAAAAAATGTGTCAAGATTACGGGGTATCTCTCTTAGGAAGCCTACCTTTGGACATCAAAATCAGGGAGCAATCTGATAATGGAAACCCCATAGTAGTGTCTGACCCTGAAAGCAGCGCTGCAAAAACCTATAAAAAAATTGCTCGCTTAACGGCAATTAAAGTGTCTAAGCTTGCCCAGGATTACAGTAATAAATTTCCGAATATTGTGATTCAAAAAAGCTAGGTTACATCGAAACAAAATACGTCTACGCCATTTTCACATGTGACCGTGCTGGCAGGTATAGGCTCTCCCGCTTTCCATTGATTTATTGCTGCTTGCTTCTCTTTTCCACTAACTAAAAAAAGTACAGATTTGGCACGACTTAAGCGCTTAGGAGACATAGATATTCTTAATGATGGCGGCTTAGGAGCATCAAATACTGCTAAAGCATCTAAATTGTTATTCCAACTATGCCCTGGAAACAGGCTTGCTGTATGCGCGTCCTCGCCTAACCCCAAAAGCACTAGATCAAAGTCACCTAATTGACTTAAAGTTTTATTATATAAAATAGCGCCCTCAACCGGCCCAAGTTCAGCCGGAATCACATGAATATTTTGTACCGGGATATCAACATGATTAAGCCATACTTCAAATGCCATCGTGCTATTTCGATCTTGATGATTTTGATCTAGACAACGCTCATCACCAAAATAAATCTGCCATTTATGCCAATCTGAAGAGATGTCTTTAAGAAGCGTGTAAACGTTTTTAGGAGTTGATCCCCCGGCTAATACAAGATGAAATTGACCTCGCGCTTTTATCGAGGCTTCGGCCATCACGGAAACTCGCTCTGCGGCTGCATTATCAAGGGAGACCTGGCTTTCAAATAACTCCCATTTAATTTGTTTCAAATTCATGTCAATCTTTCCAAAATATTGTGAATTTTATATCGAAATCAATCCCTTGAAGGGGCTTGCGTTTGATATAATTTAATCTGTAACGCACTTTAAACTAATTTGCTTTATTCCAAAAGATTAAGCAATAACAAATCTTCCATAAAAAGGTAAAAAAAATGAAATTAGCAATGATTGGTCTTGGGAAAATGGGTGGCAATATGGCTACTCGTCTTGTTCAAAAAGGTATTTCTGTTGTGGGCTTTGATCGAAGCGCAGAAATTGTAAAAACACTAGAAGAAAATGCAAAAATTATTGGTTCAAGCTCAGTTAAAGATGCTGTTACAAAATTAGAAGGCCAAAAAATTATATGGTTGATGGTGCCAGCAGGGGTCGCAACCGAAGAACAAATCAATGAATTGATTCCTATGTTAAATAAAGGTGACATTATTATCGATGGTGGTAATTCAAATTACAAAGATTCTCAGCGTGTCGGCAAATCCCTAGAAGAAAAAGGTATTGGTTTTATGGATTGTGGTACATCAGGTGGTGTGTGGGGTCTAGCAAACGGTTACTGTTTAATGGTAGGTGCAGAACAAGAAGTTGCAGACACAATGAAGCCTATTCTTCAGGCGCTAGCGCATGAAGATCGTGGCTGGGCTCATGTAGGCCCTGTGGGTTCAGGTCATTTTACTAAGATGATTCATAATGGTATCGAATACGGCATGATGGAATCATTTGCTGAAGGCCTCGAGCTTCTTAAAGGTAAAAGTGAGTTTAAGCTCGACTTAGCGCAAATTACAGAATTATGGAAACATGGATCAGTGGTAAGAAGTTGGTTATTAGATTTAACTGCTGATGCACTTAAAGAAGATCAAGCACTTGATGAAGTTGCACCTTATGTTGCCGACTCTGGCGAAGGAAGATGGACTGTAGTTGAGTCCATTGAACAAGGTATTCCTACACCTGTACTTACGCTTGCATTACAAGTTAGATTTAGAAGCCAAGAAAGACAAGGCTATGGCTATAAATTGCTGTCAGTGATGCGCAATGCATTTGGTGGCCATGTAGTAAAAAAAGCCAAATAACTTTCAGATAATCTAAATTACCTATGACAAAAATTGATGACTGCACCCTAGTTCTCTTCGGTGCAAGTGGAAATCTTTCTAGAATAAAACTTATTCCAGGTCTTTTTAGACTTGACTCTCTTGGTCGTCTCCCTGAAAAAATGAAAATACTTTCAGTGGGAAGATCTGAAGTTGCAGAATCAGCATGGCGAGATGATATCAAATCAATGCTCGATATTAAATTCAAAAAAAATTACGATGTAAAAGTATTTGACCGTTTTATCGCTAGGAATTTTTATCATGCAAATCCACCTGAAGATAGCAATGCTTTTAAAAAATTAAGTGAAAGACTTTCCGATGCAATTATTTTTCCTCAAAACCTAGCATTCTTTTTATCCGTTAGGCCATCTGATTTCGCTTCTATTGTGGATCTTCTTGCAGGCGTTGGTTTAACTGATGAAAGTAAAGCATGGCGTCGTGTTGTGATAGAGAAGCCTTTTGGTACAAACTTAGAAACAGCGCAAGCCCTTCAAAAGTCAATTACCAAGCATTTAAAAGAAACACAAATTTACCGGATTGATCATTACCTTGGTAAATCAGCATTACAAAATATTCTGCTCACACGTTTTGCAAATCATATTTTCGATCCACTTTGGTCACATAAACACATTGATCATATTCAAATTACTAATAATGAAACACTTGGTGTAGGTGAAAGAACTAAATTTTACGATGCAACAGGTGCGCTAAGAGATATGATTCAAAGTCATCTCATGCAAATGCTTGCGCTCACCACAATGGAGATACCGAAAACATTAAGCCCTGAAAGTATTCGTGCTGAAAAAATTAAAGTGCTTGAGTCTATTATTCCTATCCCGCTTAACGAACTTAATAAACATACTTTTAAAGCACAATATGGTCGCGGCAAAATTAATGAGGAAGAAGTTAAGGGTTATCTAGAAGAATTAGAAGATCCGACAAGTGTGGTTGAAACATATGCGGCTCTCAAATTCTATATCAACACACCTCGATGGAAGGGTGTGCCTATTTATGTCAGAACTGCAAAACGACTTCACGCATCCGATACTGCTATTGCTATTAAATTTAAAAAAGCGCCACTTTCTCTTCCTCAGCAAGCTGACAACTGGCTCGTCATTAGTATTCAACCTAAAGAATTTACTCGCTTTGAAATCCAAACAAAAATTGCAGGACTTGATACTAAAGTAAGAACAGTTGCTATGGATGCTCCAAATAGAATTACAGGGGACGAGAGTGTAGATGCTTACGAGTCGCTTCTCCTTAATCTCATGCAAGGCGATCAATCCTTATACCTTCATATCAATGAGGTAGAAGCTTCATGGAGACTTCTTGACCCTGTAATTAAAGCTTGGAATGAAGATAAGAACCCAGTCTTTACCTACCCTGCTGGCACTGCTGACCCCATTGAATCTAAAGTTATTTTTGATACGCCAGAACAATTTTGGCGTCAGAGTATTGAAATCAGTGACAATAAGCTCTAAAGTAGTGAAAATTTAAATTATTAGAAATCCCGTAGCATCAAGATTTTGCAAACGGGATTTTTCTTTTTTGAGACAAGAAAATTATGGCGATAAAATCAGATAAATGGATAAGAAAAATGGCTGCAGAACATGGCATGATTGAGCCATTTGAGCCTAAACTTATTCGCGAAAAAGATGGTCAAAAGATTGTATCTTATGGCACATCTAGCTATGGATATGACATTCGATGCGCTAAGGAATTTAAAGTTTTTACTAATATCAATAGCACCATCGTAGATCCAAAAAATTTTGATCCTAATTCATTTGTTGAATTTATCGGAGATTATTGCATCATTCCACCTAATTCATTCGCTCTCGCGAGAACTGTTGAGTATTTTAGAATCCCAAGAAGTGTGCTCACTGTATGCGTGGGAAAATCAACATATGCAAGATGCGGAATTATTGTAAACGTCACACCCTTCGAGCCTGAATGGGAAGGTTATGTGACTTTAGAGTTTAGTAATACAACACCCCTTCCAGCGAAGATTTATGCAGGCGAAGGTTGCGCTCAAGTGCTATTCTTTGAGTCCGATGAAATATGCGAAACATCCTACAAAGATCGTGGTGGAAAATACCAAGGTCAAGTCGGTGTAACATTACCTAAAATATAAAGGGTTAATATGAAATTTAACTTCCCCGTAGTCATCATTGACGAAGACTTTAAATCCGAAAATTCATCTGGTCTTGGTATCAGAGTTTTAGCGAAAGCGATTGAGGAAGAAAATTTTGAGGTACTTGGTGTCACAAGTTACGGTGACTTATCTTCATTCGCTCAACAACAAAGTCGCGCTTCAGCGTTCATTTTATCTATTGATGACGAAGAGTTTGTCGAAGAAAATCAAACCGCACTTCAGCAATTAAAAAATTTCGTGGATGAAATCAGATATCGTAATGAAGAAATTCCAATATTTCTTCATGGTGAAACAAGAACAAGTCGTCACATTCCGAATGAAATCTTAAAAGAGTTAAATGGTTTTATTCATATGCATGAAGATACACCCGAATTCGTAGCACGTTACATTGTGCGTGAAGCAAGAACTTATCTAGATAGTTTACCTCCGCCTTTTTTTAAAGCCCTCACCCACTATGCAGGTGATGGCTCTTACTCATGGCATTGTCCTGGTCACTCAGGTGGTGTTGCTTTTCTAAAATCACCTGTGGGTCAAATGTTCCACCAATTCTTTGGTGAAAACATGCTGAGAGCGGACGTTTGTAATGCAGTAGATGAATTAGGTCAATTGTTAGACCACACAGGGCCAGTAGGTGCTTCTGAAAGAAATGCAGCGCGAATTTATAATTGTGATCATCTCTACTTTGTTACAAATGGCACTTCAACATCTAATAAGATGGTTTGGCATTCTACTGTTGCACCTGGCGACATAGTCATTGTTGATAGAAATTGCCATAAGTCAGTATTGCATTCAATTATTATGACTGGCGCTATTCCGATATTCTTAATGCCGACCCGCAATCACTTCGGTATTATTGGGCCAATTCCTAAGTACGAATTTGAATGGAAAAATATTCAAGATAAAATTCAAAAAAATCCATTCATTACCAATAAAAAAGATAAGCCACGTGTATTAACAATTACACAGTCCACCTATGACGGCATCCTTTATAACGTTGAAGAAATTAAGGAAATGTTAGATGGCAAAATTGACACACTGCATTTTGATGAAGCTTGGTTGCCGCATGCAACATTCCATGACTTCTATGGTGATTATCATGCGATAGGTGCAGATCGTCCGCGCTGTAAAGATAGTTTAGTATTCTCAACACAATCAACACATAAACTTTTAGCAGGCTTAAGCCAAGCCTCTCAAATTCTTGTTCAAGATGCAGAAAAAAATAAACTCGACCGAGAAGTTTTTAATGAATCATTTTTAATGCATAGTTCGACAAGTCCACAATATTCAATTATTGCAAGTTGTGATGTAGCAGCTGCGATGATGGAAGAGCCTGGTGGTAAAGCGCTTGTAGAAGAGTCACTCATGGAAGCGCTAGACTTTAGACGTGCTATGAGAAAAGTAGATATTGAATGGGGGGCTGACTGGTGGTTTAAAGTCTGGGGGCCTAACGATTTATCAGACGAAGGTCTTGAAGATAGAGATGCTTGGATGTTAAATGCCAATGATCATTGGCATGGGTTTGGAGATCTTGCGGATGGCTTTAATATGCTTGACCCTATTAAAGCAACTATCATTACACCAGGACTTAATGTCGATGGTGAATTTTCTGAAGAGTTTGGTATACCCGCATCAATCGTGACTAAATATTTAGCAGAACATGGTGTGATTGTTGAAAAAACTGGTCTCTACTCATTCTTTATTATGTTTACTATAGGTATTACTAAAGGTCGTTGGAATACTCTCGTAGCCGCCTTGCAACAATTTAAAGATGATTACGATAAAAACCAACCTTTATGGAAAGTGTTGCCTGAATTTATTCAAAAACAACCAAGCTATGAACGTATTGGACTTAGAGATTTGTGTACACAAATCCATGAAATTTATAAGAAACATGATATTGCAAGATTGACTACTGAAATGTATCTCTCAGATATGGTGCCTGCGATGAAACCTGCAGAAGCTTTTGCAAAAATGGCTCATAAAGAAATCGAGCGCGTAGCGATTGATGACTTAGAAGGTAGAATCACCGCAGTACTTCTTACACCCTACCCACCTGGTATTCCACTTCTAATTCCTGGTGAGCGCTTTAATAAAATTATTGTGGATTATTTAATGTTTGCGAGAGATTTTAATGAAAAATTCCCTGGATTCGAAACAGACAATCATGGATTAGTTAAACAAAAAATTGATGGTAAGTCACATTACTTTGTAGATTGCGTAGCTACTTAATTTTCCTTTGTAAACTTACAAAAGAAAATTCAAGTCCATCAGAAGAGGTATGAGTCTCTCTAGCAGATTCAGTCCATAAAGATTTATCGATTTCAGGAAAAAAAGCGTCGCCTTCAAAAGATTTTTTAATCTCAGTAATATATAAATGTTCAACTAAATGTAAAGATTGCTCATAAATGTTTGAGCCGCCAATAATAAAAACTTCCTCGTCATTTGATGCAGTAGAAAAAGCATCTTCTAGGCTATGAACCACTTCAACACCGCCATAAAAAGCATTTAGATTTCGGCTTATCACTATATTTCTTCTATTGGGAAGTGGCTTACCTATCGATTCATAAGTCTTACGGCCCATGATAATAGTGTGACCTGTTGTTAAAGTTTTGAAATGTTTTAGATCTTCACTTAGATGCCATGGCAAGGAGTTATTCACACCAATGACACGGTTAGAACTCATCGCAACAATAATTGATAACTTCGGCACTAGACTGCTACAGGTGCTTTAATTGCAGGATCAGGATCATAATTTTCCAAAACAAAATCCTCGAATTTAAAGTCAAATATACTTTTAACATCAGGATTAATTTTCATACGAGGTAAATTTTTAGGTGCTCTTGATAACTGCTCATTCACTTGATCTATATGATTGGAGTAAATATGTGCATCGCCTAATGTGTGAACAAAATCACCAAGTTCTAATGAGCATACTTGAGCTACCATCATTGTAAGAAGAGCATAAGAAGCTATATTAAAAGGTACGCCTAAGAAAATATCTGCACTCCTCTGATAAAGCTGACAAGATAATTTTCCATTTGAAACATAGAATTGGAAAAATGCGTGGCAAGGGGGTAATTTCATTTTTGAAATTTCTGAAACGTTCCATGCAGAAACGATCAATCTTCTCGAGTCTGGATTTTTTTTAATCGATTCAATCAAATCAGTAATTTGATCAATATGCTTCCCATCAGCTACAGGCCAGCTTCTCCATTGATAACCATATACAGGGCCTAAGTTGCCATTTTCATCTGCCCATTCATCCCAAATACTCACGCCATGATCTTTTAAGTACTTAATATTTGTACTTCCACTTAAAAACCATAAAAGCTCATGAATAATCGACTTTAAATGTACTTTTTTGGTGGTGAGTAAAGGAAAGCCTTTTGATAAGTCAAAACGCATTTGATAACCAAATACGGAAACGGTTCCTGTGCCTGTGCGATCATGTTTGACATCACCATGATCTTTAACGTGACGAAGAAGATCTAAATATTGCTTCATAGTTTTACACGCTCTGTCTTATGAAGTTTTTTACAGCCTCAACTTGATTATCGAGAATCTCAAACCTTTGTGGAAGGCTCTCTAAATCGCGCAATGATTCTGGTCTGTCAGGTTTTTGGCCAATCGCTTCTACAATAGAATCTTCAAATTTAATAGGCAGCGCTGTCTCAAGAACAATCATAGGCACATTCTCATCCATATGTTCATAAGCCGCTTTAAAACCATCAGCAGTATGTGGGTCAATGATGATCTTATATTGATTATAAATTTCCTTAATGTAGTGAATACGTTCTTTGTGTGAACTTGAAGATGAAGTAAATCCAAAATCCTTAATTTTTTCAAAAATACCTTCCTGGTTTAAATCAAAATTACCGCCCTGATCGATTGATTTCCATAATTCATTTAATTTATGACTATCTCGTCCAATTAAATCAAAAATGAAACGTTCAAAATTAGATGCCTTTGATATATCCATTGAAGGACTTGATGTATGGAAAGTATTTTTAGAGTCGCGTGGCTTATACATACCCGTCTTAAAGAATTCATCCAAAACATTATTTTCGTTCGTGGCGACTACAAGTCTTTTAATAGGAAGCCCCATCATGCGCGCAATATGTCCAGCACAAATATTTCCAAAATTTCCTGTAGGCACAGTAAAACTAACTACTTCATTTTTTTTGGTGATAGCAAGATAGCCTTTAAAGTAATAAACGATCTGCGCTAAAATTCTGCCCCAATTGATTGAATTCACTGCGCCAATTTTAAAGTCTCTTTTAAAATCCAAGTCGTTAGATACGGCTTTTACAATATCTTGGCAATCATCAAAAACACCCCTGATACTTAAATTAAAAATATTCGGGTCTTGAATACTAAACATCTGAGCACATTGAAAACGACTCATCTTTTGGTAAGGCGATAACATGAAGACATTGATACCTTTTTTGCCTCTCATAGCATATTCTGCAGCAGAGCCAGTGTCACCTGAGGTTGCACCCAATATATTAATTTCAGCATTTTCTTTAGCTAAAACATATTCAAACAAATTACCAAGTAATTGCATTGCAATATCTTTAAATGCTAGCGTTGGTCCATTAGAGAGTGAGAGCAAGTAAAGATTCTCTTTGACCTTTAAGATTGGTGTGACGTCTTCAGCCTTTTGCTCAGGTCTCGAGATGGCATACACCTCTTTTGTGTATGTTTTACCAATGATGGATTCGAGATCATCTTTTGGTATGTCATCTATAAATTTAGAAATGATATGAAAAGCAAGTTCAGCATAAGTCATGCTTCGCATAGCATTCAAATCTTGATCTGTAAATTTCGGGTAAGTCTCTGGAAGATACAATCCTCCATCAGGTGCAAGACCGCCTAATAAAATCTCTGAAAAAGAAAGTGGCTTTGATTGACCACGCGTTGAAATATATTTCATAAAACCTTTATTTACTAAGTTCTTCTAATCTAATTTTAATAACTTTTCCAATGGTTGCTGGCATCAACTCAATAGAGTGAATTATTGCATTAATATTTTTCTCAACTGCTAAGTGACTTAGTATCACAATATCAGCTTCGGACTCTTGCTCATTAGGTTCTTTTTGGAGCATGGCATCAATAGATATTTTTTTATCACCAAACAGCTTTGTAATTTCCGCTAGCACGCCCGGCTTATCTGAGACTCTAATCCTTAAGTAATAAGCACTGATTGCATCATCAATTGAATAAATAGGAATTGTATTGATCTCAGCGTCTTCAAAACCAAGAAGCGGTACATTAGATGATCTTGAAATATCAATGAGGTCAGCAACGACCGAACTTGCAGTTTGAAGTCCGCCAGCCCCAGCGCCATAATAGAGTGTAGGTCCAATCATATTACCTTTAACGACAACTGCATTCATTACTCCATTTACATTAGCAATCAAACGTTCTTCTGGAATTAATGTTGGGTGCACTCTTAACTCAATACCTTTATCTCTTTTTTTAGCTATGCCTAATAATTTAATGCGATAACCTAATTCTTCTGCATATTGAATATCTTTTTGCTCAAGCGCTTTAATGCCTTC
>BJGS01000031.1 GCA_014190615.1 Methylophilaceae bacterium | reverse complement strand
GTTTGCAGCTTGTGGGATGCGGCTTTGCAATGCTCAGATCAAGCGGCCACACTCAAAAAAGGTTTGCCTTACTTCATCCATCTCATTAAACATATCGAAAGTGGATTTGAGGGGTTAACGCTTCCTCAAATGATTGATCTCATTATCAATGAATCAGGACTTAAAGAGCACTATACCAATGACAAAGATGGCTTAGATAGAGTTTCTAACTTGAATGAATTAGTGTCTGCAGCAGCCACATTTCTTAACAATGACAATAATGAATCTACCAATCCTTTAGGAGATTTTTTAAATTATTCTTCCCTTGAGAGTGGCGATATGCAAGCCAGTGAGGGCGCAGATGCTATTCAACTCATGACAATTCATTCATCCAAAGGATTAGAATTTGATGTGGTATTTATTTCCGGTCTTGAAGAGGGTTTATGTCCACATGAACAAAGTTTATTTGAATCTAAAGGCCTTGAGGAAGAAAGAAGGCTTATGTATGTTGCGGTCACTCGAGCCCGGTCAAAACTTTATTTAAGTTATGCGTTATCAAGAATGCTACATGGTCAAACCAGATATGGTATGCCATCAAGATTCTTAGAAGAGATCCCTGAAAATCTCATTAAAAATATTAATACTATTAATTTTAAAAACAATGTCGATCAAGTTGAAGAGCATTATTCACAGCCTAGCCAACAAAAGCATACATGGAGAATTGGTGAATCAGTGATACATGAAAAATTTGGCCAAGGTACTGTTTTAGGTTATGAAGGAAATGCGGACGACTTAAGAATACAAATTAAATTTAATAAAGCAGGTACTAAGTGGCTTGCCATGGAATATGCAAAACTATTTAAACATTAATAACTTTTTGCTGTTTTAAAAATATCTCGATAGCTAATATATTGAAATGCAAACATTACGGATGTGATGACAAGTAATGCAAAGAAAATAACAGCCCCCATTAATGAAGATCCTATATTAGGGAAGAATGAAGCTAAAGATCCAATCAATACCCCACATGACAACATAAATAATATCGCTGTTGTCGAAAAAATAAGCCATGAAAGACCTAGAGGAATAATATACATTAGCGATCCTGCAATGCTTGATTTAATCGATTTAAATAACGAGTAGTGGTTATAAACAATTAACATCGGTGAAAACCATGTCCCCATAAGTAAGGGCAATAAAAGTAAGATTAATTTTCCTATCATGGGTAAAAAATTATTAATGACATTAGCAAGCTCATTATTATTTTCTGATAATTGAATGAAATGTTGCATTTCAGAATTCAAAACCATAGTGACTATGCCTGCATAAGTCAGGCAAATAAGGCCAAGGGCTAAGAGCGTAAGCAATCTTGGTTTAATTTTTTCATACACCGCTAAAAATGTTTCATTCTTATTTTTATCATGTATTTTATAAAAGTTAACGGCAAATACTAAAAATATAGGCCAGATCAAAATAGATGCAATTGAAAATACTTGAACCATTGGTACAGATGGAAGTAGCATAAAAATAAATAGATAAGTTAAGCTCAGCATCAATGATTGATTAGGTGTTTTTTTAAAAAGTAAAAAACTTTCCTTATTCCAACGTATAGAGTCTTTAAATGTAATTTTTTTCATTTTGATTTACCTTGTATGCTCAGCAATGCGTTGCTTTAAAATCTTTTTAAAATGGTTAGGGTCTTTTGTGAAAGTAATCTCGCCCTCTTTAATATGATAAAAATCATTTAACCTTGATACCCAAAATCTAAGTGATGCTAATCTTAATATGTCATTCCAAGACTTTTCTTCTGCTTCATTAAATGATCTTATATTTTTATATGCACTTAAGAAAGCCGTTAATCTTGCCGCATCAAAAGAACCGTCTTCATTCACGCACCAGTCGTTCACAGCAATAGCTACATCCAGAATAAGATAGTCCGTGCAAGCATAATAAAAATCAATAAATCCTGATACTTCATTATGTAAAAAAAGGACATTATCTTTAAATAAGTCGCCATGAATGGTAGCCTTAGGTAAATCGTAAAGCCGATTCTCTTGGTAGCTAATTTCTTCTTTTAGTAATTGACCCTCATCTTCAGGTAATTCATTAAGTAAAGCTTCAGCTGTTTTTTTAATCCAAGTCAGATTTCTTGTATTTTGATGTTGCGCTTCAAAATCAGCTGACTTGATATGTAATTCAGCTAAGCTTCTACCTACAGATTCGCAGTGATCTTCTGCAGGGTTTGTCAGTTCTTTTCCTTTAAGGCAACTAACGATCAAAGCAGGTTTATTTTTCAGAATACTTAAGGCTGTGCCATTTTTTTTAAGTATAGGCTTGGGGCATAAAAATGCATGCGTCGCTAGATGGGACATCAGATCTACAAAGTAAGGGAGATCTTCAATGGTATTCTTTTCAAAGAGCGTTAAAACGAATTGATCATGCTTTGTCATCAAAAAATAATTGGTATTTGTGATACCAGACTTAATGCCCTGATAATCAGTAAGATCATCTAGCACATAATCTTTGAGCCAATCTTTTAATTCTTCAATATTTACTGATGTATAGACAGACATAAAAAAAGGGCAAAGCCCTTTAAAAAATTTAGAATCTAAATATTACCCATTTAGGCACTGTGAGAGGTTGGCTAGGGCCATCATATCTTGCCCAACCTGCATCTTGATCTTCCTTCAATAAATAATATGAAGGTCCACCAGCAGGGGGGGTTACTTTCATCATATAAAGCTCACCATTGATACGATATTCTTCAACTGTATCAGAACCTTTTTTTGTGATGGTAATTTGAGGCTCCTCTACAACATCACTTTCAAAATTCTTTGGTGGTGGCTTAACTTCCTCTAGAATCTCAAGTTTTTTTTCAGCCATCACATTTAAACTAAAGAAGGCAGTAGCTAATAAAAAAGCTTTGATTTTGTTTTGTATTTTCATAGACAAGATTCTAGCAAAAAACCTATAGGTGGTATGGTTTATTTGACAATTTATAAGTAAAGCTGTGCTTTTCTCTCGGCTGGCGTTAGTGTAAACCCAATCGATTCGTAATGATTAAAGATTGCATTAACAATCTCTTTAGGCTCCTCAAGAACTTGAATCAGATCTAAATCTTTTTCTTGGGCCATGCCCTCTTTAACCATCTTGTCTTTTAACCAACCCAATAAGCCAGACCAGAACTCTTTTCCTACTAAAATGATAGGAATCTTTCTTGATTTACCTGTTTGAATAAGGGTAATCACCTCCATAAGCTCATCAAGAGTTCCAAAGCCCCCAGGGAGCACTACATAAGCCGAAGCGTATTTAATAAACATGACTTTACGCATAAAGAAATATTTAAAATTAATTGAAATATCTTGATAGTCATTCGGCTTTTGCTCATGAGGTAAATTGATATTAAGTCCAATGCTAGGGCCCTTTCCTAAAGAAGCGCCTTTATTAATTGCTTCCATAAGGCCTGGGCCGCCGCCAGAAATGACACTAAATCCAGCATTGGATAAGGCCTCGGCTATGTTAACTGTGAGCTTATAATAAGGATGATCTTCGTGGACCCTTGCGCTTCCAAAGACAGATACTGCCGGAGTTATTTTCTTAAGTTTTTCGGTAGCACCAACAAATTCTGACATAATTTCGAATGCATACCAGGATTCACTCTCGTTATGAGTTTCATCAAATAATTCTGGGCCGTTAAATTTAGGTATCTTTTTATCTGCAGACATAAAAACTTTCAAAGTTAAACAATGAAAACACTATTATTGGTCGATGGCTCTTCTTATCTTTACCGGGCATTTCATGGACTGCCTGATCTTAGAAATAGCCATCAAGAACCTACCGGGGCTATTTACGGCGTCTTAAATATGCTCAGAAAACTCCATAAAGAGTTCCCCTCTGATTATAGCGCCTGCGTTTTTGATGCAAAAGGTAAAACTTTCAGAAATGATCTCTATCCTGAATATAAGGCTAATCGATCAGCGATGCCTGAAGATCTAGTTGCGCAAATTAAACCTCTTCATGAAGCCATTATAGCGATGGGCTGGCCCATTATTATTAAAGAAGGTGTCGAGGCTGATGATGTTATTGGGACACTCTGTAAAGAGGCAACTCAATATCAATTTAATGTAGTGGTTTCCACAGGCGACAAAGATTTAGCTCAGCTTGTGAATGAGCATGTGACTTTAATTAATACCATGAGCAATGAAAAGCTTGATATCGAAGGCGTTAAAAATAAATTTGGTCTATTACCTAATCAGATGGTTGATTACTTAACGCTTATTGGAGATACCTCAGATAACGTGCCAGGTGTTGAAAAAGTAGGTCCTAAAACTGCATTAAAGTGGCTTAATGAATATCACACGCTTGATAATATTGTCACTAATGCTTCTCAATTTTCTGGTGTGGTTGGTGAAAATTTAAGGAAAGCATTAGATTGGATTCCAAAGGCAAAAGATCTTATTACAATTCGTTGTGATTTGGATATCGACAAAAATTGGGATAATTTAAAACCAAAAGCTCAAGATCAATCAGCGCTAGCAAATTTATACCAAAGATTCGAATTTAAAAATTGGCTTAATGAAATTAAAGATGGTGAATACAAAGAAAATAACTCGAACTATGTAGTCGAAGAAAAAGTATCTATTAAATCACCCAGCCAATTTATTTCTAAAATAAAATATGACACTATTTTTGATGAGACTTTATTAAATGAATGGCTAGAAAAAGTTAAAGAAAAAAACTATTTGTGCGTTGATACGGAAACCAACTCACTTGATCCTATGCAGGCCAAAATTGTAGGTATATCAATGGCTGTGACTGCTGGTAAATCCGCTTACATTCCTCTAGCACATGACTATCCAGGTGCTGCTAAACAGCTGTCACTTGATCATACATTAAGCCTTCTAAAACCAATCTTAGAGGATGAGCAAATTAAAAAGATTGGGCAAAACATAAAATATGATGCTCATGTATTTTTAAATCACGGTATTCATCTTAAAGGTATTCAGCACGACACGATGTTGCAAAGTTATGTAACTGAAAGTCATCAGAGCCATGGGATGGATAATTTAAGTTTAAGGCATTTAGGTCATGTTTGCGTTAGCTATGAGGAAGTTGCAGGTAAGGGCGTCAACCAACTTAAATTTAATGAAGTAGATATTGATATTGCATCTAATTATTCCTCTGAAGATGCTGATATTACATTGCAATTAAATCAATTTTTTAAGCCTGCGATTGAAAATGAGGCAACACTCAAATTTATCTACGAAAAAATTGAAATGCCTACTTCAGAAGTGCTTTTAAAAATTGAGAGAAATGGTGTACTCATTGATGACAAAAAATTAAACGCCCAAAGTCATGAAATTGGTAAAAAAATTCTATTACTTGAAGAGGAGGCTTATCAATTAGCTGGACAGCCTTTTAATTTAGCATCCCCCAAACAACTGCAAGATATTTTATTTAATAAATTAGGTATCAAACCTTTAAAGAAAACTCCTTCAGGTGCGCCTTCTACTGATGAGGATGTACTTCAGGAATTAGCGCTTGACTATCCATTACCAAAATTATTACTCGAACATCGAAGTTTATCTAAACTTAAATCAACCTACACAGATAAATTACCAAAAATGATTAATTCAAGTACTGGACGAATTCATACAAGCTACAATCAAGCGGTTGCAATTACTGGAAGACTCGCTAGTTCAGATCCCAATTTACAAAACATTCCTATCAGAACATTGGAAGGTAGAAAAATAAGAGAAGCATTCATTGCCAATCAAGATTCGTCTATTCTTTCTGCGGACTACTCACAAATAGAACTAAGAATCATGGCTCATCTATCTCAGGATAAGAGATTGCTTGATGCGTTTAAGAATAATGAGGACATTCATAAATCAACCGCAGCTGAAGTTTTTAATTGCGATCTGAATACTGTTACACAAGAGCAAAGACGCTACGCCAAAGTCATTAATTTTGGGTTGATATACGGAATGAGTGTATTTGGCTTATCTAAATCACTTGGTATCGAAAGAAGTGCTGCTTCAAATTATATTGAAACTTATTTTAAAAGATACCCTGGTGTTAAGCGCTATATGGAAGACGCAAAATTATTTGCTAAAGAGAAAGGTTATGTAGAAACTTTTTTCGGAAGACGATTATGGATTCCTGAAATTAATGGCTCAAATGGTATCAGAAGAGCTGCTGCAGAAAGAGCTGCAATCAACGCACCTATGCAAGGAACAGCTGCTGACCTCATCAAATTAGCTATGATTGCAGTTGATCAGTGGCTTACTTCACATAAAAATTTAAAAACTAAAATGATTATGCAGGTACATGATGAACTTGTTTTTGAAGTCCCTAATAATGAAATTGAAATCTTACAAAAAGAATTGCCGATATTAATGGAGGGAGTCGCAAAACTTGATATCCCCCTTATTGTTGATATTGGTGTCGGATTGAATTGGGATGCGGCACATTAAAGTGGAATTCGGAGCTCTAATTATTGGCGATGAAATCTTATCTGGCAAAAGACAAGATAAACATTTTGATTACCTAAAAAAAACGTTAAAAAAATATGCGCTTTCATTATCTTGGGTTAAATATATTCAAGATGATTCAGATGAAATAATTCAATCAATCAAAGAATCAATAAAACCTCAAACAATCGTTTTTTGTTTTGGAGGTATTGGAGCCACTCCTGACGACTTTACAAGGCAGGCTGCTGCAAATGCATTCAACCTGAAATTAATCCGAAATGAAGAGGCTGTTAAAAGAATTGAAGCGCAATTTGGTGAGGACGCTTATCCCAAGAGAGTTTTAATGGCGGACATTCCAGATAACGCATTATTAGTTCCAAATGAAATTAATAAAATACCTGGATTTAAAATTAGACATCACCATTTCCTACCTGGATTTCCAGAAATGGCTTGGCCAATGGTTGAATGGATCTTAAATGAATACTATAAAGACCTATTAAATAAAAATGATATCGCTGAGGCCTCTATTTGGGTGAATGATGTAAGCGAAAGTCAGTTAATCGATTTAATGAATAGTATTGTGAAAAAATATCCAGAAATTAAGCTTTTTAGCCTCCCTAAACTAGAGCCTGTTAAGACAATTGAGCTTGGAGTTAAAGGTTCGTCAGAATTCGTCAATAAAGCCATTCGAGAGATACAGGAAAAAATAGCTGATTTAGGCTACCAGTGGCATAAGTAATTTTAAGACTTCACTTTTATAAAAAGTCATTTGCCTATAAAATAGGCAACTTCCCCTTAACAAATATATATATAGTGCAAATAGGTTCTATTTCCGTTAAAAACAATTTAGTTGTTGCTCCGATGGCAGGAGTCACGGATCGTCCTTTCCGCCAACTTTGCAAAAAGTTTGGTGCTGGTATGGCGGTCAGCGAAATGGTGACATCAAATTCACTTCTATATGGAAGTCAGAAAACACTTCGCCGAGCCAACCATGAGGGTGAAGTTGATCCAATTTCAGTTCAGATCGCAGGTGCTGATCCGAAAATGATGGCTGAAGCAGCACAGTTTAATGTAGATCATGGCGCTCAAATTATTGATATTAATATGGGATGCCCAGCAAAAAAAATATGTAATGTAATGGCGGGATCAGCTCTTCTTAAAGACGAGCCACTTGTTCAAAAAATATTATCATCGGTTGTTAACTCGGTAGACGTTCCTGTCACACTAAAAATAAGAACTGGTTGGGATACTAAAAATCGTAATGCTATAGAAATTGCAAAAATTGCTGAAGATATCGGTATTAAAGCATTGGCTATTCATGGCAGAACAAGGGCTTGTTTATATATGGGCGATGCCGAGTACGACACCATCGCTGCAGTGAAACAGTCAGTGAATATTCCT
The DNA here is from genome assembly GCA_014190615.1 of Methylophilaceae bacterium. Taxonomy (GTDB): domain Bacteria; phylum Pseudomonadota; class Gammaproteobacteria; order Burkholderiales; family Methylophilaceae; genus Methylopumilus. The sequence continues at coordinate 4,784 of BJGS01000031.1, read as the reverse complement.
GTAATTGCTAATGGTGATATCACCACTCCAGAAAAAGCAAAATATGTCTTAGATTACACCGGGGTAGATGGAGTAATGATTGGCAGAGCGGCGCAAGGTAAGCCTTGGATTTTTAGAGAAATTGATCATTACCTTAAAACAGGAAAACATTTAGATAGCCCATCAATTGATGAAATAAAAAATGTCACCATTGCTCATGTAAATGAACTCTACGACTTCTATGGCGAAAATGCAGGATTAAAAATTGCTAGAAAACATATCTCTTGGTACACGAAAGGATTAAAAAATTCTGCAAATTTTAGACACTATATGAATACAATTGAAACAGTTGATGAACAAATTAAAACCATTGAAGATTATTTCAATTTTCTATCGGTTGAATCCCCTTATATAAAGTATGAAGAAGAAATGTTGGTAGCTTAATGGAAAAGAAAACAGATATACCTGATTGTGTAAACCAATCTTTAGATCAGTACTTCAAAGACTTAAATGGCGAAAATCCAACCAATGTTTATGACATGGTAGTTGGCCTTATTGAAAAGCCTCTATTAACCTACATCATGGGCATATCAAAAGGCAATCAAAGTAAAGCAGCAGAAATTCTTGGTCTTAATAGAAACACTCTTAGAAAAAAATTAAAACAACATAAGATTGATATCTAGTCATGATTAAAATCAAGCGAGCTCTCATAAGCGTATCAGACAAAAAAGGCATTATCGAATTCGCTAGGATACTTCTTAAACACAATGTTGAAATTTTATCTACTGGGGGTACAGCAAAATTGTTTGCTGATAATAATATTCCTGTCATTGAAGTAGCTGATTACACAGGTTTCCCTGAAATGCTCGATGGCAGAGTGAAGACGCTTCATCCAAAAATTCATGGTGGTATTCTTGGCAAAAGAGATGACGAAAAACATCTTCAAACAATGGCCAAATCGAATATCCCTTTAATTGATTTGGTGGTAGTAAACTTATATCCATTCGAGTCAACTATATCCAAAGAAAATTGCCTACTCTCTGAAGCCATTGAAAACATTGATATTGGTGGCCCAGCAATGATTAGATCGTCGGCAAAAAATTATAATGGTGTGGCTATCGTAACTGATGCTCAAGATTACAAGCTAATTGAAGACGCTTTAACCCAGAATGATGGCGCGCTTAATCTAGAATGTAGATTTAATTTGGCCAAAAAAGCTTTTGAGCATACCGCGAAGTATGATGCAGCCGTCTCAAATTATCTTAATGGACTAGATACAAATAAAAATTTAACTTACCCAAATAAACTTAATCTTGCATTTAATAAAAAAATAGATTTACGTTATGGCGAAAATCCACATCAAAGCGCATCTTTTTATGTGGATGAAATTTCTAATAAAGGTTCATTGGCAAGTTTTAAACAATTACAAGGTAAAGAACTTTCTTATAATAATTTAAATGATGCAGACGCTGCATGGGAATGTGTTAAAAGCTTCAAGCTTGCATCTTGCGTAATTGTTAAGCATGCCAATCCATGTGGTGTTGGCTCCTCTAAAAATCTTTTAGATGCCTACAAAAAAGCATTTTCAACCGACCCTACATCTGCATTTGGCGGCATTATTGCATGTAATGTGCCATTAGATAAGAATACTGCAACTCAAATCATCACACAATTTGTTGAGGTTGTGATTGCCCCATCTTATGATAGTGAATCGCTGAAAATTTTTGAATCAAAACCGAACATACGGCTATTAGAAGTTGCTCTTGATAATAATTTTCATGCTATGGAATTTAAAAAAATTGGTGGTGGATTGTTAGTGCAGTCGCCTGATGACTTTGATATAGATATTAATAACTGCAAAATCGTATCGAAACTTAAACCAAATGATGGGCAACTATCTGACATGCTTTTTGCATGGCGTGTTGCTAAGTTCGTCAAATCAAATGCCATTGTATTTTGCAAGAATAATCAAACTTTAGGTATTGGTGCTGGCCAAATGAGTAGGGTCGATAGTACTAAAATTGCTTCAATTAAAGCTCAGAATGCAAATTTAGACTTAACAAATTCAGTGGTAGCTTCGGATGCTTTCTTTCCCTTTAGAGATGGTATTGATGTCCTTGCTGCTGCTGGCGCAAAATGCGTTATTCAACCAGGTGGCAGCTTAAGAGATGAGGAAGTCATTTTGGCTGCAGATGAATTAGGTCTTGTAATGTTATTTACCGGATACCGTCACTTTAGGCATTAACTTATGAAAGTTTTAGTGATTGGAAGTGGTGGAAGAGAACATGCTATAGCATGGAAACTTTCTCAAAGCAGCAAAGTAAAATCTATTTATATCGCACCAGGAAATGGTGGCACTCATCTCAATCCAAAATTCAAAAATATTAATCTTATAGATATTAACCTTATTGCTGATTTTGCTATTAAGGAAACAATTGATTTGACTATTGTTGGTCCTGAACTGCCCCTATCTGAAGGCATTGTTGATTTATTTAGATCTAAAAACTTAAATATCTTTGGTCCTACTCAAAGAGCGGCTCAACTTGAAAGCTCTAAAGATTTTGCTAAAGACTTTATGTATAGACATCATATCCCTACTGCAAAATATAAAACATTTAAGACGCCTGATGAAGCTCATCAATATATCAATGAGCAACGAGCTCCTATTGTAATTAAAGCGGATGGGCTAGCTTCTGGAAAAGGTGTCATAGTTGCCATGACGGATAAGGAAGCTCATGACGCAGTCAATTTTATGCTTGTGGATAATAAATTTGGAGATGCAGGGGCTAAAGTCGTTATTGAGGAATTTCTTCAAGGTGAAGAAGCAAGCTTTATGGTGATATGTGATGGGAAAACAATTCTGCCCCTTGCAACAAGCCAGGATCATAAAAGACTTCTTGATCAAGACATGGGGCCAAATACAGGTGGAATGGGAGCTTATTCCCCCGCGCCTGTAGTTACAAAAGAAATTTACACTAAAGTTATGGATGAAATTATTTACCCAACTATAAATGGTATGGCTAAAGATGGTATTCCATTTACCGGATTTCTTTATGCTGGACTAATGATTACTAAGAGCGGTGAGGTTAAAACGCTAGAATACAATTGTCGAATGGGCGATCCAGAAACACAACCCATTCTCATGAGGCTTAAAAGTGATTTATTTGAAATATTGTATAACGCGGCGCTCAGCCAACTTAATTCGACAAAAATCGAGTGGGATGCAAGAACAGCATTAGCTGTTGTTTTAGCTTCGGCAGGTTATCCTGAAAATCCAAAACTACAAGACGAAATTTATATTGAAGATCGTCTTATATCTGACAGTTATATTTTTCATGCAGGCACAATATATAAAGACAATAAACTTCTAACTTCTGGCGGAAGAGTTTTGGCTGTTACAGCATTAGGCAATTCTGTAAAAGAAGCTCAATCTAAAGTCTATGAGGTTATTAATACCGTCAAGTTTAATGGTGCTCAATATCGAAAAGATATAGGTTATAGAGCATTAAATAATAATTAAATTGGCTAATCAGCGCTTAATTCGATATTTAAAAAATGGTGGCATCCTGGCATACCCTACCGAGTCTTGTTTTGGGCTTGGTTGTGACCCAAAAAATAAACGTGCAGTAGAAAAAATTCTACTATTAAAAAAAAGGGCTCGATCAAAAGGATTTATTTTAATTGGCTCAAAAATAAATCATTTCGATATTTATACAAAAAATATTACTGGAGTTCAAAAAAAAGAGTTAATGACTAAATGGCCAGGGCCTCACACTTGGGTCGTCCCCGCATCTGAGCATTGCCCCTCATGGTTAAAAGGCAAAACAGGTTATATTGCTATAAGATTGCCTAATGTCGTTAACACTCTAAGATTATTAAATTCAATTAACTTCCCAATCACTTCAACAAGTGCTAATTTAAGTCATAAACTATCTATTAAAACATCAAGAGGATGTAAAAATCTCTTCAAAAAAAATGTTAGGGTTATTGAAGGAAATATCGGTAATGAAAAAAAACCTACTACCATTCAAGATTTTATTAGCAAAAAGATAATTAGAAAATAATATGATTAATTCAAATATAGTTTTTGAGTACTTTAATAATCTTCAAACAAATATCATTGAAACTCTTCAGATTGTTGATGGAAAAAATTTTATTAACGACTCATGGCAACGGAAAGAAGGTGGTGGTGGAACTTCTTGTTTATTAGAAAATGGTCGAATATTTGAAAGAGCAGGCGTTGGCTTTTCTCATGTTATAGGTGATAAGCTCCCTCGCTCAGCAAGTGTTGCACATCCAGAAGCTGCGGATAGAAAATGGGAAGCTATGGGCTTATCATTAGTCTTGCATCCTAAAAATCCTTATGCCCCCACAGTACATATGAATGTAAGATTTTTTATTGCGAAAAAAGATGGCCTCGAAGATATCTGGTGGTTTGGGGGCGGTATGGATTTAACCCCTTATTACGGCTTTGATGAGGATGCAATTCATTTTCATCAAACACTTAAAACTATGCTTAATCAGTATGATGCAAAGCTTTATTTAGAATTTAAAAAAAATTGCGATGAATATTTTTATTTAAAGCATCGTAATGAGCCCAGAGGTATCGGAGGTATTTTTTATGATGACTTCAATCGTTTAGGCTTTGAGAATTCATTTAATTTAAATAAATCAGTAGGTGATGTTTTTTTAAATGCATATTTACCTATTCTCCAAAGACGAAAAGATATTGGCTATACAGAGAAAGAAAGAGAATTTCAGCTTTATAGACGTGGTCGTTATGTAGAATTCAATTTACTATTTGA
>BJGS01000030.1 GCA_014190615.1 Methylophilaceae bacterium | reverse complement strand
ATACTTTATTCCATGTTTTTGAACAAAAGCATCATCCTGAGAAAATTTTCTATTGCTTTGGACGCCGAAAAAAGCAGATAAAATACTTTTAATGATATTGATCATAGTCTTTTTATTAAGTTTTAAATTCTTACAATTTTAATATAGTTATCATATATAAATCGATATTATCTATAATGTTTAAGTTATAAGCTTCTAAAAGCCGGGATGGCGGAATTGGTAGACGCACGGGACTCAAAATCCCGCGCTAGTAATAGCGTGCGAGTTCGATTCTCGCTCCCGGCACCATAAATTATAAAATTATTGGAATTTTTTTCTTTTATGTACGTCAAGAGAAAATATGATTCAAATCAAAAAGCTAAAGAAAGGCACTTTAGACGAATTTATTCTTCGCCCAAACCCATCTATGCCATGGAAATTGATTAAAAAAATATACCTTTTTTTCTTTATTTTTATCCTCATAATTTCCTCAATACTCTGTTATTTTGGATTATATTTAGCGATTCCTTTTTATGGCATTGAGGTTCTTTTACTTGGATATGCTTTGTATTTCACTTGCCTTAAAAGTACTTTTTATCAAATTATAAGAATCAGTTCCCGCTTAATTGAAATTAAAACTATTCAAGGAAAAAAAATAATTAAAGAGGAATTTAATCGAGACTGGAGTAAGTTCAGACTTGTGGCAACATACTTCAATCGGCCTAGCTTCATCGTAATAAGCTCTCAGGGAAAAAATACTCGTGTTGGAGATTTTTTATGCGAGAGTGAGCGCTTAGAATTATTTAAAAAAATTTCCTGATTACAATCTTTTCGTATTGATTTTAAAAAATCCTACTGATAACATGAGAAACATAAAATTTCAGTAAATATCGAACATTTAACTTTTACGGTAAGGAATATTAAATGCATTTGAATAAGTGTATGGCTAGATTTTTATCTAATTTCGCAGTTATCTTGTCGGCGCTATTCTTATTAAGCCCCGATATATTGCATGCTGCTTGGGGCTTAAATATGACACAAGGAGCTACCCCTATAAGTCACGATGTTTATAACATGCATATGACCTCTCTATATGTATGTACTGCCATTGGTATTTTAGTTTTTGGAATGATGTTTTGGTCTATATTCCATCATCGAAAGTCAAAAGGTGTTAAACCAGCAAAATTCTCTCACAGCACAACCGTTGAGATTATTTGGACTCTTATACCTTTTGCTATCATTGTCTCATTGGCAATACCAGCAACTAAACTTCTTGCAAGGATGGATGACACTTCAAAATCTGAAATCACTATAAAAGCAACAGGGTATCAATGGAAATGGAAATACGACTACATAAACGAAGACCTAACTATTTACAGTAATTTGGCCACTGATAGCGTTGAAGCTAGCCAGAGGGATTCAGGTATTGATCCCAAGACTACTGATAACTACCTACGCAACACTGATACAGCTCTAGTGCTTCCTGTAGGTAAAAAAATTAGAATTATGACAACGGCGAGCGATGTTATTCATGCATGGTGGGTGCCTGATTTAGGATGGAAAAGAGATGCTATTCCAGGATTTATTAACGACAACTGGACAATAATTAATAAAGAAGGTATTTATCGTGGGCAGTGCGCTGAAATTTGCGGCAAGGGTCATGGTTATATGCCCATTGTAGTAAAAGCTGTTCCAGAAAAAGAATACTTAGCTTGGGTTCAAGAAACAAAACTTGCTTTAAAATCTAAAAAAGATAGCGGTGATAAAGAGCTTTCGATGGATGAGTTAAAGACGAAAGGCGAAGCTGTTTACAAAGCCAATTGTCTAGCTTGTCATCAAGCAAATGGGCAAGGGATTAAAGGAGTTTTCCCAGCACTCGATGGAAGTCCACTTGCAAACCTAAAAGATCGTATTCCTGAGCATATTCATCAGGTTATTTACGGTAAAAATAATATGCCTGCTTTTGGAGAGCAATTGTCAGACACAGATATTGCTGCAGTTGTAACTTATGAAAGAAATGTTTGGGGTAATAAAACAGGCGATATTATTCAGCCTAAAGATGTAGCAGCTGGTAGAAAGAAATAATTTTAAATTTAATTTTTTTAATTTAGGAAGATTTTAAGAATGAGCACAATAGCGCACGATCATCACGATCATCACGATCATAAGCCCACAGGTATTAAACGTTGGTTGTTTTCAACAAACCATAAAGATATAGGTACGATGTACCTAGTATTTTCATTGATCATGTTCTTTATTGGTGGGTCAATGGCGATGATTATTCGTGCAGAGTTATTTCAACCAGGACTTCAGTTTGTAGACCCACAATTTTATAACTCCATGGTTACTGTGCATGCGCTAGTAATGATTTTTGGAGCTGTGATGCCCGCTGGAGTTGGGCTTGCTAATTGGATGATACCTATTATGATTGGTGCTCCAGACATGGCACTTCCACGCATGAATAATATGAGTTTTTGGATTTTGCCTTTTGCTTTTGCGCTTCTTTTAGGTACTTTATTTATGGAAGGCGGAGCTCCTGCGGGCGGCTGGACTATGTACCCACCTCTTGTGCTTCAAACGGGGAAAGCATTTCCATTTTTAATTTTCGCAGTGCATTTCCTTGGTGTGTCATCTATTATGGGGGCGATTAATATCATTGCCACAGTATTTAACATGAGAGCGCCAGGAATGACATTAATGAGACTACCTTTATTTGTATGGACCTGGATAATTACAGCATTTTTACTTATTGCCTCTATGCCAGTTTTAGCTGGCGCTGTGACAATGTTGTTAACCGATAAATATTTTGGAACCAGTTTCTTTAATGCTGCAGGCGGTGGCGATCCAGTATTATTCCAACATATCTTCTGGTTCTTTGGACATCCGGAAGTTTATATTTTAATTTTGCCTGCATTTGGAATTATTTCGCAAATTATTCCGACTTTTGCTCGTAAGCCGCTTTTTGGATATGCATCTATGGTTTACGCAACGGCTTCAATTGCCATTCTTTCTTTCTTTGTATGGGCGCACCATATGTTTACAGTTGGTTTGCCTATCAATGGCGAATTATTTTTCATGTATGCGACAATGTTAATTGCCGTACCTACAGGCGTTAAAGTTTTTAATTGGGTAGCAACAATGTGGAAGGGTGCTATGACCTTTGAGACTCCAATGCTATTTGCATTAGCATTTGTCATCTTATTTACAATTGGAGGCTTTTCAGGGCTTATGTTAGGAATTACGCCAGTTGACTTCCAATATCATGATACTTATTTCGTTGTAGCTCATTTTCACTACGTGCTATTGACAGGCGCAGTATTTGCTCTTATGGCTGCGATTTATTACTGGCTTCCCAAATGGACGGGGCACATGTATGACGAGAAATTAGCCAAGATTCATTTTTGGTTATCGGCTATCTTTTCAAATGTTCTTTTCTTTCCACAGCATTTTCTAGGCTTAGCCGGCATGCCAAGAAGAATTCCGGATTACAGCGTTCAGTTTGCAGATTTTAATATGGTTTCAAGTCTTGGTGGTTTTGCGTATGGTATTTCACAATTGTTATTCGTATATATTGTTATCAAATGTGTCTTAGGTGGCAAAAAAGCTACGGGTCAAGTTTGGGAAGGTGCGCGTGGATTGGAGTGGACATTAAGTTCACCACCACCATTCCATTCGTTTACTAAGCCACCAAAAGTCACAAAAGCCTTAATGGACTATTGATGGTTAAAAAAGTATTTACAAATAATAATCAAATAGTTAAAAAAAGAAATAAACGTTTAGCATTAATTTTAGGGCTGATTGCTTTTTCTTTGTACGTAGGATTTATTTTAAGCAATATGAAATGATTAAAATTGGCGGCATTAAGCGAACAACTGTTCTTTTAACGTTGCTCACATTGGTAATGTTTGGTTTTGGTTATGCACTTGTGCCGCTATATGATGTTTTTTGCGAAGTCACTGGATTGAATGGAAAGACGGGCCGTATTTATAATGCAGAAGCCTCAAAATTAGTTATAGATGATCAACGGTTTGTCACTATCCAGTTTGATTCGAATATAAATGGTAATTTAGCTTGGAAATTAAAAGCCGATCAAAAGTTTTTAAAGGTTAATCCAGGTAAATTTTATGTTGCAACTTATACAGTTGAAAACATGATTAATGAAGAAATTGTTGGACAGGCAATACCAAGTGTTACGCCCCAAATTGCATCACTTTATTTAAAAAAGTCAGAATGTTTTTGTTTTAGGAATCAAGTGTTAAAGCCCGGTGAGAAAAAAAAGCTTACCGTACGTTTTGAAATAGACAGGGATATTCCTAAAAATGTGGAATCACTTACTCTTTCATATACTTTTTTTAGAGCTTTAAAAGATAATAAAAGAGCAAGTTAAGTAGCATAAATAAATTATTAACAGATAGCGAGGAAATATATGGCAAGCAAAGATATTTATTTTATACCCGAACCAAGTCAATGGCCAATTGTGGCGTCACTCGCATTGTTTACGACTTTTATTGGTGGTGCCATGATCTTAAATCAATCACCCAATGGTAAGTACGTTTTAATACTAGGCGCTATTGGGATTATTTATATGTTTGCAGGCTGGTTTTCTAGTGTTATTAGTGAAAGTCTTGCTGGTAACTATAATAAACAAGTTGATATAAGTTTTAGAATGGGCATGGGCTGGTTTATTCTTTCTGAAGTTATGTTTTTTGCAGCTTTTTTTGGCGCTCTTTTTTATGCTCGCGTTTTATCTGTGCCTTGGCTTAGTGGAGAAGGTCATGGTGTAGTGACACATCAGTTTTTATGGCCAGCATTTAAAGCGTCATGGCCTATGGCAGTGATGCCAAATCCAACCAATTTTACCGCATATAAAGATACTATCCCGGCGTTTGGTGTACCTGCAGTGAATACCTTGATACTTTTATCTAGTGGAGTGACAGTTACATTTGCTCATTGGGCCTTAAAAAAAGCACAAAGAACTCATCTTTGCGTTTGGCTTGCCGCTACAGTTGCATTAGGGGCATTATTTGTGTATTTACAAGCGGGCGAGTATCACCATGCTTATACCGAATTAAGTTTAAAGCTTAGTTCTGGGATATATGGGTCTACATTTTTCTTGCTTACAGGATTCCATGGTTTTCATGTAACGATGGGAGCTGTTATGTTAGCGGTGATTCTATTCAGATCACTTAAAGGACATTTTACAAAAAATGATCACTTTGCTTTTGAAGCTGTTGCATGGTATTGGCACTTTGTTGATGTAGTTTGGCTAGGACTATTTATATTTGTGTATTGGCTTTAAGCCAGAAAATAAAAATAGCGCTATTTTTATAGCGCTATTTTTATTTTATACACCATGAGGGCGAATCAGGCCAGAATAGAATCCGTAAAAAAGCAAGAAGAATAAGAGAAGAGAAAGGCCAACTCTAAAGGAAAGCGAAGTTACCATTCTGTTAGAATTCTTTTTTTTATCTTTGATTAGAAAAAAAAGTCCCCCTGAAAGAGATAGTAAGATAAGGAATAGAATTGCTATTACAAGAATCTTAAATAAGAATTCACTACTCATAAAATAACCCTGCCTTCAATATAATTTTTGAAAATTTCAATATATAACATTAGTTTTAATTATAAATTATTACCTACCCTGGTATTTATTATATTTTTTACTCTTTTTATTAAATTAGGGTTTTGGCAGTTGGATCGTGCGGATCAAAAAAAGATAATTAATATGGCATTTGTCGATAGACAAAGTCAGCCACCAATACCATTAAATAACGAAACTATCCAAATGCCAATAGAGGACATTATTTGGCATCACGTTACTATAAGCGGGGAGTTTTTAAATGATAAAAATATTATTCTAGATAATCAAGTTGTTCAAGAAAAAGTAGGTTTTCTAATTTATACCCCTTTTAAGATTTTAGATTCTAATAGAACTATCTTAGTTAATAGGGGCTGGTATCCTCTATCCAATTCTAGAAATGATGTTCCCAATATTCCCCCCATTAAAGGTGCGCAAGCAATTGAAGGCGAAATTAATCAAATGCCCTCCTCTGGCATTTCGCTGGGAAAAGTTGTAACTGAAAAATTAGATGAATCGTCTTTTAGGCTTCAGAAGATGGATTATGAAGTTTTATGTTCTTTATTAGGTAAAGATTTAATGAGGTATGTAGTTAAACTAAAAAAACCGATTTTTGATAAGACTTATATTTTAGATTCGGGCATCCCAGTCCCAGATAGTGATAAAAATTATGGTTATGCATTTCAGTGGTTTGCGATGGCATTTACTCTTTTCATTATTTTTATAAGATTAGGCTTAAAAAAGAAATGACGATAAGTAATATTCTTAAGTCACGATTAAAACTAATCGGTATTGTATTGTTATTTGTTATACCTGTAATTTATGCATGGTATTTAGTTTTTTTTACAAATTTCAAAATGCATTCAAAGGGAGTTGAGCATGGACTCTTAATTAGTCCAATTATTCAGGTTGGCGATTTTGAATTAGTAGAGCCAATAGGCCATAAAATATATCAATTAATTGGCAAATGGACACTGGTTTCTTTCGTTGAAAATAAATGTGACAAGGCGTGTGAATTCCAATTATATTCATTAAGACAAATTTGGCTTGCGCTAGGTAAAGATGGCAATAAAATACAAAGACTAGCGATAGTTAAAGATAATAATTTAATTTCATCTGAACAGATTAAATTGAGCCAAGGTCAGCTTTTATTGAAAGATGATAGAGATTTAAAAGACAGGCTAAATAGTCGGTTTAAATCGTATCCAGCCTTTGAGAGCGAGTCTATCTATTTGATAGACCCTTATGGTAATTTGATGATGCAGTATAAAAAAGGAACAAATCCATCTGGAATAATTAAAGACATAGAGCGATTAATAAGAATTTCAAAGTAATTAGGAATTAAGATGTTTTTTTAAAAGAGCGTTTAATTTATTAAAATCTAATTCTCCAATGACTTTATCAATAATTTTTCCATTTTTATCAATAAGTATTGAAGTTGGTGTAAGGCGAATATTTTGAAACGATCGTGCAATTTGACCATCAACGTCTAGTACAACAGGAAAAGGGATTTTATTCTTTTGGGTAAAATTTAAGACCTGATTTGGCGGGTCATAATTCATAGATATAGCAATAATTTCTAAACCTTGACCCCTGAATTGATTGTAAGTAGCAGCTAGATTTGGCATTTCTTTGATACAGCCTGGACAGTCGGTTGCCCAGAAGTTAATAATTGTGAAATTATTTTTAACTTGATAAAGCTTGATGGCTTCTCCATTAATTGTAGTCACTCTAATCTCAGGAACTTTTTTATTTATAGTTAATGACAAAAAAAATAAGACTAAAAGAGCTAATAAAACGAGTAACAGCCAGCGAGATTTTTTTGCCATGATTGGGTGAATGTTATAATTCTTATATTATTGGAATTTTTCTCTTCTTAGTTTAATCGATATTAATATAAATTTATAGAAATGTAATTATGAATCTTTTTAAAAAAATTACTTTATTTTCAACAATTATGGCTTTTTGTTTAATTGTCCTAGGCGCTTACGTAAGGTTATCGGATGCTGGTTTAGGTTGCCCAGATTGGCCAGGATGTTTTGGAACACTAACTGTTCCAGAAAGCCAACTGGCGATTGAAAAAGCCCAACATACTTTCCCAGAGCAAGTTGTAGAAAATGGCAAAGCTTGGAAGGAAATGACTCATAGATATGTGGCAGGCCTATTGGGACTTTTAGTTTTAACAATTGGATATTTAGCCTATAAAAATAGAAAATCACTAAAAGTGAGTATCCTTGTTCCTTGCAGCCTTCTGGGTATTGTATTTTTTCAAGCTATGTTAGGAATGCTTACAGTTACACTTTTACTAAAGCCTATTATTGTAAGCGCTCATTTAATAGGGGGTATGACAACTTTAGCTATTCTTACCTATATGAGTTACGAACATTTCAATGAAAATTCAAAAATAATTCTAAAAAAGAGCATAATTTTTTATATGGCAAGGTTTGGCCTTATTCTGATTTTTATGCAAATTTTTTTAGGTGGCTGGACCAGCACTAATTATGCTGGACTTGCTTGCACAGACTATCCGACCTGCCATGGTCAATGGATCCCTGATATGGACTTTAAGAATGGGTTTAATATTTTTAGAAATTTAGGCCAAACGTCTGAAGGGGCTCCAATCAGTCTTAACGCTTTAGAAGCCATTCAGTGGATACACAGAATAGGTGCTATAACTGTAGTTTTTTATTTTGGCTATTTATCATATGCATTAATGAAATATAAACAATTGAGATTTGAGGCGATGCTGCTATTAACGTTATTAGCAGCTCAATTTATTATAGGAGTGGGTAATTTGATTCTTCATCTCCCAGTAGCTTTAGCTGTTAGCCATAATCTAACAGCAGCTTTACTAGTTGTCGTCATAACAATGATAAATACAAAAATTAAAAAACAACATGCTTAACTTTCTTCAAAAAAATACTTTGAATCTACAGATAGATTTGAAAAATTTTTTAGTTCTTTGTAAGTTGCGAGTTAACTCTCTTATTGTTTTTACTGCTGTAATTGGAATGTTTTTATCCACTCCTGGCATGGTGCCATTTCATTTGTTACTAAGCTCTATTCTGGGTATTGGTTTCGTTTCGTGTGCAGCAGCAGCTTTTAATTGCTTAATTGAACAAAAAATAGATGCGGTGATGGCAAGAACGAAAGGTAGACCTATAGGAACAGGAAAAATATCATCCGAACAAACTATAGTTTATGCAAGTATTTTAGGAGGGGCAGGTTTAATCATTCTTTATTGTTATGTCAATCCTCTAACAATGTGGCTTACGCTCGCAACTTTTTTTTCTTATTCTGTCATTTATACAATTTTTCTTAAGCCTGCTACGCCAATGAATATTGTTATTGGTGGCGCTTCTGGCGCTATGCCACCTATTTTAGGGTGGGCAGCGGTTAATAATATTGTTGGGCCCGAAGCGTTAATATTATTTTTAATAATTTTTTGCTGGACTCCGCCTCATTTTTGGGCATTAGCACTTTATCGAAGAAATGATTATGCAAAAGTAGGTATACCAATGTTGCCTGTCACACACGGCGAGTCTTTTACATTGTTACAAATTGTTCTATATACAATCATTTTGATTATTGTGACTATGGCGCCATTTAGTCTTGGGATGAGCGGACTTATTTATTTAATTTGTGCAACTATTCTTAATGGTTTTTTCTTATACTATGTAGTTACGTTATATAAAAATTACTCAGATAAGTTATCTATGAAAACATTTAGGTATTCTATTGTTTATTTAGGCCTAATTTTTTCTGCATTGTTAATTGACCATTATTTTAAATTTACTCTTTACTAAAATTATTAAAGGATTACTAAATGAATTCAGGTGAAAATAAAAATGTCTTATTTGAATTAATTGCAATTATTATAGGAGCAATTGTAGGAGGTATTTTATTGATTTTATTCATAACTTATGATTTCAAGACTGATGCGAGCACTAATGTCATGGTTGAAAGTAAAATTAAAGAAAATATTCAGCCAGTAGCAAAGGTAGAATTAGCGCAGGTAGTTTCAGCAGGCTCAGCCTCGGGTGGAAAATCAGGGGAAGAAGTCTATAAAGCTGTTTGTTTAATGTGTCATCAAGCAGGTATGTTAAATGCACCAAAATTTGGTGATACTCAAGCTTGGGCTCCAAGAATAGCTCAAGGCTATGAAGCACTTGTTCAGCATGCCATTAAAGGAATTCGCTCTATGCCAGCAAAGGGTGGCAATGCTTCATTGTCTGATAATGAAGTTGCAGGTGCAGTTTTATATATGAGCAATTCTTCGGGTGCTAACTTTAAAAAATAATTATTCATGGCGATCTATGTAATTGGTGATATTCAAGGTTGTTATAACTCTTTTTTAGCTTTATTAAAAAAAATTAAATTTAAACGAGGTAGAGATAAACTCTGGCTCGTGGGAGATTTAATTAATCGGGGTAACGGATCATTGCAAGTATTAAGATGGTGCTATAAGAATAAATCATCTGTGACAGCCGTTCTAGGTAATCATGATCTTCATGCACTAGCTATTAAATATAAAGTTATTGAGCCTGACGATGAAGATACTTTATCGCGTCTTATGAAAGCAAAAGATTCAGATGTGCTTTTTGAATGGTTAAAGTCTCTCCCCTTAGTTCATTACGAAAAAAAACATTTAATGGTTCATGCGGGCGTATTACCCCAGTGGACAGTTAAGGATGCTCTTAAATTTTCAAAAGAAGTCAGCATTCAGCTTCGCAGTAAAAAATACGTCGAATTTCTATCTCTCATGTATGGAAATAAGCCAGATAAGTGGTCAAGTTCGTTAAGCAAAAATGATAAAGCTAGAATTATTATCAATGCAACAACGCGATTAAGAGCTTTATCCTCATCGGGCGCAATTGATTTTACCTACAAGGGTGAGCTAAAAAATATGCCTAAGAAATTGAAACCATGGTTTGATTTCCCGAAAAGAAAAACTAAAGATACAACAATCTTTTTTGGTCATTGGTCGGCTTTAGATTTAGTCACAAGAAAAGACATTTTTGCAATTGATACAGGCTGTGTTTGGGGAAGATCCTTAACAGCTATTAGACTTGAAGATAAATCCGTGTTCTCTGTTAAAACTAATGCAAAAGATATTTAATTAATTATTCTCTTGTATTAATTTTCTTGTATAAAGTGTTTCTATATCATCTCGGGTAGGACTATGATTTTGTCCACCTTGGCT
Organism: Methylophilaceae bacterium; assembly: GCA_014190615.1. Lineage (GTDB taxonomy): Bacteria > Pseudomonadota > Gammaproteobacteria > Burkholderiales > Methylophilaceae > Methylopumilus. The sequence goes on along the minus strand of BJGS01000030.1, from coordinate 2,075 downwards.
CTGAATTTTAATAGCGCCCATGACAGAAGCCAATCGACCAATTGATTGCCAATCCCACTTTTTTGAAATTCCATAGAGAAGACCTGCGCGATAGGCGTCACCACATCCTGTAGGATCAATAGGATCCTTAATTTTAATAGAATCTATCTTATATGTTTTGTTGTCAGCATAAATCATTGAGCCTTCTGCACCCAAAGTTACAATGAATGCTTCTACTTTTTTGGAAATCTCTTCTGTAGAAAGCGAAGTTTTTTCAGATAAAAGCGTTGCTTCATAGTCATTGACAGCAATGTATGTCGCGTCATCAATAAATTTTAAAAGTTCTTCGCGATTGAACATAGGCAAACCTTGCCCCGGATCGAACATAAAGGGAATATTAAGCGCTTTACATTCAGCAGCATGATTCATCATGCCTTCTTTGCCATCTGGAGCAATGATAGCCAAGCATATATTTTTAGCATCTTTAATTTTATTTTGATGTGATTCCACCATAGCGCCTGGATGAAAGGCGGTAATCTGATTATCGCTAAGATCGGTTGTAATATAGGCCTGGGCAGTATAAAGGTTTTTAATTTCTTTAATATGCGAAATATTGATAGTATTTTGATTAAGCCACTCAAAATAATTAGAGAAATCGTTTCCTACCGTTGCCATGACAACAGGCTCTTCATTGAGCAATTTTAGGTTATATGCAATATTTCCCGCAGTACCACCAAATTCTTTTCTAAGTTCAGGGACATAAAAAGCTACACTTAGCTTGTGAATACTTTCAGGCAGGATATGATTTTTAAATTGGTCTTTAAATACCATAATGGTATCGAAAGCCATGGATCCACAGATAAGTATACTCATACTGGTTTAAACTCAACTAAGTAAATGATAGCAATAAGAAGTATCACAGGCACTTCATTAAACCAGCGGAAATAGATATGACTATACTTATTTTTTTTATATTTAAAATTCATAAGATGTTTAAAACAGAGATAGTGATAGATCACTAATAAAACAACAAGCCATACTTTAATTTCTAGCCATGAATCCGTTGATCCATAAAGAACCCAAAGCCAGCCCCCAAATAGAATAGTTAAAAACGCCCCGGGCGTCATAATTCCATAGAAAAGTTTACGTTCCATAACCTTGAATCTTTCATGGCTAACTTTATCTTTACTCATCGCGTGGTATACAAAGAGCCTTGGTAGATAAAAAAGACCAGCAAACCAAGTCACCATAAAAATAATATGAAGAGTTTTTATCCAGAGCATTTTAGGTATTTTTGAGAAATTAATTTGAACTTTGTTAAGGTTATTGGGTTCATAAATTGACAAGAAAAAGGCTCTTTAAACCGAGTAAATATTAGCCCATATTTTAACTGAATTTTTTGCCTAAAGTTCAATAACCCTATGGGTTATAACGTTGTTAGCAATTCTTCGACATGATATGCTCTTGGTTAAATTAAATATATTTAAATGAACGCCCCAATACTCAAATCTGTTTTCAAAACTCAGCCATTTCCAATCAATCGATTGCGTGAAATACCCTATAACTATACTTCTTTTTCAGACCGTGAAATTGTTATTCGATTCCTAGGAGAAAATGTCTGGAATATTCTCAATGAATTAAGAGATGAGAGGAAGACTGGCCGATCTGCGCGAATGCTTTTTGAAGTTCTTGGCGATTTGTGGGTAGTTAATAGAAATCCTTATCTTCAAGACGATCTTTTAGAAAATCCCAAACGACTTAAAGCGTTAGTCGAGGCAATGTATCATCGCACTCATTCCATTGAAGAAAGAAGCTCTGGAAATGCAAAAGTTATGGAGCTTGCCGAAGCGGCCAATAAAGCCATTAAAACTTTTGAAAATGATTTTAAATTAGTTAAAAAGCTTAGAAGAAAAATTTTTTCTAAACTTAAAAAATTCACCAAAAAAGATAATATTCAATTCGATGGTTTAGCGAGGGTCTCCCATGTCACAGACGCAACGGATTGGCGAGTAGAGTATCCATTTGTTGTTATCAATCCTGACTATGAAGAAGAAATAGCGCATATTGTTATAGCGTGTATCGAACTTGAATTAACA
>BJGS01000029.1 GCA_014190615.1 Methylophilaceae bacterium | reverse complement strand
GAAACATTCACAAAAGCATCAACCACTCCAACAGTAACTGGGGGCACAGGGCGTGATACATTAATTTTTAGTGGTCTAACTGATGGCACACAAGATATTAGTTTAGCCAATGTGACTGGCATTGAAAAAATTGACTTAGGCTCATCAGATAGCACCACGTATAACCTTAATATTAATTTTGATGATGTGTTTAATTCGGACGCTAAAGGTATAGTTATTTTAGGGCGTGCGAGTGATGACACTGTTGATCTCATCACATCAAGCCGTACTTCAGCAAGAGGCACTGTGACTTGGCAACAAACTGATGACTACACCTATGATTATGCAACAGGTAATTATTTCGATACTTGGGTAGGTATAGATTCACTTTCAACGACGCAAAATGTCGTACTGTTGATTCAGCAAAATATTACGGTGACCCAAGTTGTGGCCTAGATATCGTGCAACCATCCTATTTCTTTGTGTATGTTTTAGAAGTCTAACCGCTTCGGCGGATACGCTTACGCAAGTGATTGAAAAAGCCATTCGCACCAACCCAGAAGTTTTGGCTGCTATCTCTAATCGCAATGCAAGTGAAAAAGAATTAGACAATGCAAAGGCGGGGCGTTTTCCGACACTTGATCTAAGATTAGGTGGCGGTAATGAGCGTACCAACACCGTATCCATTAATGATAAATCCTTAGATCGACAAGAGGTTTCAATCACAGCAAGGCAGATGATCTATGATGGCGGGGCAGTTTCAGGCGAGATTAAAAGACAGAAAGCTAGGCTCGAAGCGCTCGATAGTAAAGTGTTTGATGTGTCTGACTCCGTATCGCAGAGGGTGGCAGATATTTTTATTGAGGTATTGAAGACCGAAGAAATTTTTCAGCTTGCTAAAAATAATTTGGAGTCTCACCAAAACTATTTAGAAAAAATTCGTGAACGTGCGAAAGCCGGTGTTGCAACAACGGCAGATCTTCAACTGGCGGAGGGAAGAACTGCGCTTGCAAGTTCAACGCTTGCTGCGAAGGAAGCCGCTCTTGATGACGCCAAATTTCGTTATAAGAGACTGGTGGGCGAATTACCTAAGAATTTAATTAAACCTGAATCCATTTCGCGAGCCATACCAGCTTTAGTCGAATTGGCAAACGAAATTGCGACGAATAATAATGCATCCCTTAAGGTGGCAAGTAGCGACACCATGGCGGCCAAAGAGGCCGAAGCAGCAGCCAGATCAAGGTATATGCCAACCATCAGCTTAGAGGCAGGTGCGACAAGAAATCGAAATATCGATGGTATTGCAGGCAAGAATGAAGACAACACGCTGATGATGAAGATGGACTACAATCTTTTTAGAGGGGGGGCTGATCAAGCTAAGATAGCGGAACTCAGTGCGCGTTACAACTCAGCGATTGAAGGAGAAAATAATATTAAAAGAATGATTGAAGAAGAAGTAGGTCGGGCGTGGGTTGCAAGAAAGGCCTCTAAAATATCCTTGGATTTTTATGTGGAGAGCGCTACTAAGGCGACCTCCGTTAAAGATGCTTATCAGTCACAATATGATATTGGTAAACGCACTTTACTTGACTTGATGAACGCTGAAAATGAAATGTTTCAGGCGAAGTCAACGTTGCTTGCTGGACTCTATACTGTTGAGCAATCTGAATATAGACTGCTTGCGGTGATGGGTGGCATTTTAAAAGTATTTAATATTAAGTCACCAACCGAATTAAAAGTTAATACAGAAAAATCTTTACTTCCAGATTTTTAAACTGAATGGTAAAAAATAATGGCTGAAGCGTTGCCCAAAGATTCATTACTTCTTTGCCTAGAAGAGCTATGTCGATTGTATAAATTGCCAGGGGCTTTAAAGGCTATTGATTCCATTTATCCAAAATCTGCTAAACCGATCACGCTAGATAAATTTGTAAGCGTTGTTAAAAAAATTAATTTTGTGGCAAGTGTTGATGAATTATCCATGAAAGCTTTAGCCACACAAAAAAAACCTCTCATTTATTTTGATAAAAATAATCAGGCGTCACTTTTGTTAGCTATTGACAATGGGAAGTATCATATTTGGGAGGCTGCCTTAAATCAAGTGAGTCAAATCACTGAAAATATATTTAAAGCAAGCTATGTAAAAAAATGTATTTTAATTAAACCTTCAACACAGCACGATGGACGTGTGTCCTTTCATGAGAGCATCATTAAACCCAGTGGATGGTTTTGGGAGTCCTTATTAAAATATAAAAAAGTATATATCGATGTCATCGTAGCTTCCCTCGTCGTGAATATCTTATCTATCTTTAGTTCACTCTTTTCAATGAATGTTTATGATCGTGTGATTCCTAATCAAGCACATGAAACGTTATGGGCACTTGCGATAGGCGTTTTTATTGCCTATATCTTTGATTTCTTATTAAGGACACTCAGAAGTTACTTTGTAGATACCGCGAACAAAAAAGGTGACAACGAAATTTCAGCGATGTTATTTGAGCGCGTGATGGGGCTGCGTTTAGAACATAGACCTGCATCTTCAGGCAGCATGGCAAATACGCTAAAAGAGTTTGACTCCTTAAGAGACTTCTTTACCTCAGCGACCTTATTGTCAATTGTGGATCTGCCTTTTGTATTGATCTTTATCTTGGTCATAGGATGGATTGGTGGACTATTATTTTTAGTACCCCTCCTTGCGATCCCGCTTATTATTTTGTCAGGGCTAATCTTTCAGCCAGCGCTTGAGCGCGCAATGAATTTAAATTTGACTGAAGCCTCACAAAAACATGGCTTATTGATCGAAAGTATTAGTAACCTAGAAGCCATTAAAAGCTTATCAACTGAAGGATACTTTCAAAATAAATGGGAATCTATTTTGGAAGCAAGTTCAGCGAGTAGTTTTCGTTCAAAATTTTTAGCCACCATCATTATTAATCTGACGAGTTTTATTCAACAGGTGGCCTACGTGCTCATCATCATCATCGGCGTTTATTTGATTGAAAAAAATGCACTGACCATGGGTGGCTTGTTAGCCTGTACGATTCTTGCAAGCCGAGCCATGGCTCCTTTAGCGCAGATTTCCTCTCTACTTATTCGCTTCCAAACAGCAAGTCATGCGTTGCGCGGTTTAAATCATCTCATCGCAAGCGAACAAGAAAGACCCAACAATAAAAAATTTCTACATCGACCTTCATTTGATGGCGGTATTCAATTTGATAAAGTGACTTTTAACTATCCTGGACAAAGCGCACATAGTCTTGACAATATTTCATTTGATATTAAACCGGGCGATAAGGTTGCTATATTAGGTCGCGTTGGATCTGGTAAAACGACACTCTTAAAATTAATCCTAGGGTTATATAAGCCGCAATCAGGATCCGTTTTAATTGATGGGATTGATCAAAACCAAATTGATCCGATCGACTTAAGATCGAACATCGGTTATGTGGATCAAGACTCCAAACTTTTTTATGGAACTTTAAGAGAAAATATTGCCATCGTAAAACCAGATGCCACTGATGCCATGATTCTTGCAGCGGCTAAGATCGCAGGTGTGGAGGATTTTACAAAACTTCATCCCTTAGGTTATGAAATGAAAATTGGCGAAGGGGGTCATGGACTCTCCGGAGGACAAAGACAAGCGATCGCGATTGCACGCGCACTTTTATTAAATCCACAAATTATTTTAATGGATGAACCTACCTCAGGTATGGATAGCGTTGCGGAAAATTTATTTATTAAAAATATGCATACCTTTCTAAAGCAACGCACACTTTTATTTGTCACCCATAAGTCATCTATGATGTCGATGATCGACAAAATTATTTTAATGGATGCCGGCAAAGTTGTAGCCTTTGGTCCGCGTGATGAAGTGTTAAAAAAACTGATGGTCACTAATGACGCATAACCATGGATAAGAAAAAACAATTACCTCAGTTAAGTGATGCATTTTTTGATCAGCTTAATAAGCTCATCGAAATTGAATCATCGAGAGGTTTATTTTATTTAATTGTTATTTTCTTTTTTGTATCTTTGGTGTGGGGTACTTTTGCGATGCTCGATGAAGTGACGGTAGGATTGGGCAAGGTGGTGCCATCCAGTCAAGTTCAAGTCATTCAGAATTTAGAAGGCGGTATTTTGACAGAGCTCATCGTGCACGAAGGGGAAGTCGTTAAAAAAGACCAGGTATTGGTGCGTTTGTCGGACACTAAGAGTACCGTCAATTACAAAGAAGGAAGAAAACGGTATCTATCCCTTCTTGCGGCCAATGCAAGATTGCATGCTGAGTCGGGTGGTTTTGATAAAGTCACTTTTCCACCTGAAGTGTTAGATGAAGCAAGTGACTCAGTCAAAATTGAAACACAACTCTTTCAATCACAAATGAAATCATTTGATGAATCGATTGGTTATCTTAGTAAGAGTTATCGTCTTGCAAATGATGAGTTAGTCAGAACAAAGCCGCTTCTTGCTAAAGGCGCTGCGTCTGAAGTTGAAATTATAAGACTCGAGCGACAGGTCAATGACTTAAAAGGCCAGATCGAGGACAAAAAAAATAAATTTAAAGCTGACGCCCAAGCCGAGCACAATAAAAATCAATTAGAAATTCAAGGTCTGGAACAAAGTAATATCTATTCAGCCGATCAATTGACACGCACCATTATTAAATCGCCGGTGAATGGTGTGGTTAAAAAACTCCATGTTGTCACCCTAGGTGGCGTGGTTCAACCGGGTATGTCTATCATGGAAATTGTACCGATCGAAGATAATTTATTAGTGGAAGCGAGAGTCAAACCGAATGATATTGCTTTTTTAAAAATCGGACAAGAAGCTACAGTTAAAGTTTCAGCTTACGACTTTTCAACTTATGGTGGCATCAAAGGCATGTTAGAGCAGATCAGTGCCGACACCATGATCGATGAAAAAAATGGCGAGAGTTACTTTTTAATTAAGGTGAGAACGGATAAAAATTATATCGTAAGAGATGAAAAACATTTACCCATCATTCCGGGCATGACCGCTGAAGTGGATGTACTCACGGGTCGCAAATCTGTGTTAAGTTATTTAATGAAGCCTTTACTTAAAACTAAACAAAACGCTTTAAGAGAGCGTTAACATTTCAATTAAATCATAGCGCGTAATTTCTTAGGCCCGCGCTTAGCTAAAAAATCCCATACGAAAGCTGGCAATAAACGCATGAGCTTGCCCACGATATTCATTTGCCATGGAATGATAATAAATTTCTCTTTCCGATCAATAGCCTTCATAAAAAGGCTGACTGCTTTATCCACCTCTAAGATAAATGGCATGGCGTAAGGATTTGAATGTGTCATCGGTGTCTTGATATAGCCGGGCGCAATAGTGGTGACTTGAATATTAAATGGCAACATTTCAATACGCAAACTCTCTAAATAATTCATGAGCGCTGCTTTAGAAGTGCTGTAAGCGCCCGAGCCAGGTAAGCCTCTAATACCTGCAACACTTGCAATACCCACCAATTGACCCGATTTACGCTTTTTAAATGCTTGCATAAAAGGTAAAAAAGTATGCATGACACCATAAAGATTAATATCCATTACGCGTTTGAAAGTGACCAGATCTTCTCTTTCGCCGCTTAATGTGCCCGTGCTGACACCTGCATTCGCAATGACAATATCGGGGGTACCTACCGTTTTGATATGACGTTGGATAGCCTGATGTAATAAATGCTCTTGCGACACATCGATGGCATAAATGAACGACGGTGTCTTAAGGGAGCGCTGAAGTTTTTCGAGTAAGGGTTTCCTTCGGCCGACTAAACCTAACGTGGCACCTTGTTGGCTGTATTGTCGAGCAAGGGCTTCACCGATACCACTCGTGGCGCCCGTGATAAAAACATGTAACGGCTTATCTTTTATTTTTTATCTTTTCTGATGTTTGCGATGATGTCATCAGTAATTTTAAGGGCCTCATTATTACCCCCAGCCATCGTGCTTGAAGTGATATATTTCCCATCAATGACTAAGCTAGGCACACCGGTAGCACCCGCAGCTCTAAATATTTGCGCTGCTCTATTCAATGTGGCATTCATAGAGAATGAATTAAATGCTTCCTCAACTTTTTTACGATCAAGACCTGATTTTAAAGTGACCCATTCTAGGATGGCTTTTTCGTCCGCGGGGTTAAGTGTTTTTTCTTTATGCACTGCATCAAAGATAGCCGTATGTAATTTTTCACTGACACCTAATGCTTCCATCGCATAAAAAGCTCTTGCCATGGCCGCCCACTCCGGACGTGGAATCGCAGGTACGCGTTTAAAATAGACATCCTTGGGTAATTTCTTCGCCCACTCATTAAGCATAGGATCCATTTGATAACAGTGAATGCAGCCATACCAAAAAAGCTCCATCACTTCGATTTTATTCTTGTTATCGGTAGGCATCACTTGAACGGTTTTTTCAAAGTTAGTTCCTATCTGTGGTTCTGCTGCAAGAGCCGAAAAGGATAAAAACATTAAAAGGGTTAAGAGTATTTTTTTCATATACGTTCCTTAAGGATTTTTATTATTATTGGTTGGAGCAGCTTTTACTAAAATAGGTTTAAAATTATTTTTGATTAAGTCATTTTTAATTTGCATGATTTGACTTTCATCTATCATGGGCCCTACTCTTACCTTGTGAGAAATTTCATTATTGGGCAGAGGGGTTGTGAGAATTACAGCTTCGAAACCGAGCAGTGCTAGTTTAGCTTTCATGTTGTCAGCATCTTTCTCAGATGAAAATGCACCGATCTGGAAGAAATAAACTTCTTTCGCTGGAATTGCTGCTGGATTCTTAAGCGCTTGTGTCGCATCTTTCTCGCTCATATCTTTGTCACCATTAGGCAAGATATTATAAAAATCAAATTTGGTGGGCTGATCTTGAATGGCAGTTTCACCTTCCATATCAGTGTTTGCGGCACCCTGAATTTCAATACATGACCCATTGGTGTCTTTGGCTATAAAAGGGCTTTTGCCATTTGTCATAAAGACAGTGATACCAATCGATAAGCCAATGCCTACGAGCGTGCCCATAAAAAGCCCATTCACAAATGAGCTGCCTGATTTGCCTTTTTCCATATTTACCTTTTAAGTTACATTTTTTTCGGAGCATTGACGCCGAGAAGATTAAGACCATTTTTTAATACAATTTGTGTAGCGCTGATCAGAGTTAAACGCGCTAGCTTTTCTTGTTCATTCTCAACTAAAAATTTAGTGTCATTATAATAGCTATGAAGATCGGCTGCACAGTCTTTTAGATAGTTTGCAATCGTATGAGGCGCTAATTCAACGCTAGCATGTAAAACTATTTCTGGAAACTCACTTAAGCGCTTTATCAGAGTCAACTCTTGCGAGGATTTAAGTCCATCAATAGGGATATTATTTAATTGTGCGATATCTCCACCCCATTGTTTTATAACACCAGCAATACGGGCATGCGCATATTGAATGTAATACACAGGATTATCTGAATTTTGTGTTTTGGCTAAATCAATATCAAACACGAGTTGCGTGTCAGGTTTGCGAGCGACCAAGAAATAGCGTGTTGCATCGCAACCGACTTCGTCAATCAAATCGCGCAATGTGACATAGTCCCCTGCGCGTTTAGAAAGCTTTACTTCTTCCCCGCCCTTCATCACTGTAATCATTTGATGAAGTACATATTCAGGATAGGTTTCAGGAATGCCGGCTTTTAAAGCTTGAAGCCCGGCTCTGACGCGAGTAATGGTGCTGTGATGATCCGCACCTTGTTCATTTATGACACGTTTAAATCCGCGCTCCCATTTATTGAAGTGATAAGCCACATCAGGAATGAAATAGGTATAGCTTCCATCAGATTTTTTCATGACACGGTTTTTGTCATCACCAAACGCTGTGGTTTTTAACCAAAGCGCATTATCTTCTTCATAGGTAAACCCATTTTTAATGAGCGATGCCACCACTTTTTCAATGTGGCCATTTTGATAGAAAGAAGATTCTAAAGTGAAGACATCAAATTTAATCTGGAATGCATTTAAGTCTTGATCTTGTTCGCGTCTTAAGTAAGCCACACTAAATTGTTGAATGGATTCTAAGTCATCGATATTGCCTGAGGCTTTGATCGTGTTGCCTTCGCATTCAATGCTATCTTTTTTTAAAAAAGCATTGGCGATTTCGACAATGTATTCCCCTCGATAACCATCTTCAGGAAATACAGGGTCGGAGGGATCCATATTGTGACATCGGGCATGCACTGATTTTGTAAGGTTATCAATCTGTGCACCCGCGTCGTTGTAATAAAATTCACGCGTCACATCCCAGCCATTAAATTTTAGGAGTCTCGCTAATGAGTCTCCAATCGCAGCACCTCGACCATGACCTACATGAAGTGGACCCGTAGGATTGGCTGATACAAATTCGATTTGCACTTTTTGGGACTCACCTTTTTCATCATGCCCCGAAGTATTTTGTCCGTAAGCTGTCGGATTTTTTAAAATCTCATGGATAATGAAGGTACGCGCTTTGTCGCTTAAATAGAAATTAATAAAGCCCGCTCCCGCAATTTCAACTTTTTCAATCAAAGGTGAGGATGGTAACTTTTCAATGATGAGACTTGCCAATTCACGCGGATTTTTTTTCAAAGTTTTTGCGAGCGCCATGGCTAAGTTACTTGAAAAATCGCCATGTTCGATCGATTTAGGGCGATCTAATTGAATAGAATTCGCTAAAATCTCAGGATGTATTGATTGTGCGACAGGCAGCAATAATTGTAGAAGATGCGATTTCACGTCTTAGAATGATAGGTAACGATTAAAGCGTTTATTTTAACTTAGAATTGATGGACTCCCCTTAAAAACTAAAGCCATGACCGAAGCACTGCATATTTTAAAAGTCGCCCTTGATGTCCCACTCGACCGAGTTTTTGACTATAAGACTGACAACCCCAATACTCAAATGGGACAGTATGTAGCAGTCCCCTTTGGTGCCCGCAAAATGATAGGCGTCGTGGTAGGCATTGCTAATACTTCATCTATTGAATCTAAAAAATTAAAGTCCATTATTCGTCTCGATCCGGAAGTGATTTTTGATGAGCAAAGCTTTAAGCTTTTTCAATTTTGTAGTCAGTATTATCACTATCCTTTAGGCCAAACGATTTTATCCGCTGTGCCATCTCGCTTAAAAAAATTAAATACAAAGGCGATGGTAAAAAAATACCTTTATCGCTTAACACCTAAAGCCATTGAATTAGGTGTGGATGCGTTGCCTCTTCGTCAAACCATTTTAAAGCGTATCGTGATGGCCATGATTGATGCCAATGTTCTTGATGAGGCAAGTCTTCGTTCGATCACTAGCGCTTGGAAAAAATCAATCGAAACGCTGGACAAAATGGGTTGGATTGAAAAAGAAGAGTTAACCTTAGACGACAGAGTCTATACACAAGCAACTATTCCATCATTAAATAGCGACCAACAAGAAGCATTTGATGAGATTTCAAAAACCGATAAAAAATTTGCAGCTTGGTTACTTTATGGCATTACCGGGAGTGGCAAAACTGAAGTCTATATTCGTTTGATTGAAGAGGCTTTAAAAAAAGAGCACGCACAAGTTTTGGTATTGGTCCCTGAAATTAATTTAACACCACAACTCGAGAGTCGTTTTAGATCACGCTTTGAAAAATATACACTCGTCACACTGCATAGCCACTTAACGGATAACGAACGTTTAACACATTGGCGACTTGCTAAAGAGGGGGCTGCTCAAATTATCATTGGGACACGTTTAAGTGTTTTTACACCCATGCCGCATTTATCTCTCATTATCATTGATGAAGAACATGATGCCTCATTCAAACAACAAGAGGGTTTACGTTATCACGCGAGGGATGTTGCAATCTTTAGAGCTAAATCCGAAAACATTCCGATTGTGATGGGCACCGCAACGCCATCACTTGAAACTTGGTTTAATGCGACTAAAACAAAAGATGCTAAAAAATTTGGCTTTTTAAAATTAACATCGCGTGCGGTCGAAGATTCCAAACTCCCCGATATTAAATGTATTGATATTTCAAAGTCGACGGTTACTAAAGGGTTCTCACCTTATCTCATTGAAGCGATTCGAGATCGTTTAAATAAAAAAGAACAAAGCCTTATTTTTATTAATAGACGAGGCTTCGCTCCTGTACTTTTATGTGCATCGTGTCAGTGGACGGGACGCTGCCATCGTTGTAGCTCCCGTTTGGTGGTGCACCTCAATCAAAAACGATTACGTTGTCATCATTGTGGCCATGATGAAAAAATGCCACTGCAGTGTCCTTCATGCGGCAACACGGATTTGTATCCCACAGGATTGGGAACGCAACGTATTGAAGAAACATTGAAAGAATTTTTTCCTGATGCGCGTATTTTAAGAGTAGATCGAGACTCCACAAAAACCAAAGAAGCGCTTAATGATTTGTTTGTAAAAATGAAAAATCGCGAGATTGATATTTTGATCGGCACTCAGATGCTATCTAAAGGCCACGACTTTCCGCATTTAAGTTTAGTAGGCGTCTTAGATACGGATCAGGCTTTATATAGTCCTGACTTTAGAGCGAGCGAGCGTTTGTTTTCGCAACTGATGCAAGTGAGTGGTCGCGCAGGACGTGCAAAGATAAAAGGCGAAGTCTATATACAAACGGCATTTCCAAATCACCCCATATTCGAGGCATTAAAAACACATGATTATGAACATTTTGCGAATGAACTTTTAAAAGAAAGAGAATTGGCAGAGTTAACCCCTTTCGCATTCTTAGTGCTTCTAAAAGGAGAGGCACATCAACTCACAAACGTGATGCAATTTTTAAATGAAGCGATGGAAAAAGCAAGATCGTTAAGTAATCAGGTGACCGTGTATCATCCGGTACGTCCTATCATGGAGCGCTTAAAAGGTATGGAACGTGCGCAACTTGTTTTACAAGCGACTTCACGCGGAGCCTTACAGAAACTTTTAGATGACTGGGTGCCTTATTTACGTGAAAATAAATTAGGTCAAAAGGTTAAATGGGTGGTGGATGTGGATCCACTTGAATTTTAGATATCACAGGTATTAATTTTATGCTGCAATCGTTAAGCGTCGAGTAACAAGACCCTTGCAATAGAGAATTATTCAACTTATAATTAATACTACTTTTGTAGTAACTTTAGAGGAATAACTATGGGCATGCCAGTTCGTATTGAAGAAGACTTATATATTTCCGCGCGAGATCAAGCTAAAGCTGAGCATCGCACAATTTCTGGACAAATTGAGTTTTGGGCAAAAGTGGGCCGTACAGCTTTAGATAACCCCGATTTACCCGTAGACTTTATTGCTGCATCTTTAATCTCTATGGCTGAGCCCATAGATGATGCTGTGCCTTTTGTGCCTCTCAGTAAAAATAAATAATGGCGTATAAAGTTTTACAAAAAAGACGATTCATTCGTCAATACAAAAAGCTCCATAGTAATGTTATAGAAGATGTTGATAAAGCTGTCGCTCAAATAGCAAAAACCCCTACCATTGGCGAACGAAAAAAGGGTGATTTATCGAGCCTTTTTGTTTATAAGTTTTACAGTCAAAATCAACTCTATCTTCTCGGATATACTATTGAAGATCGTCTATACCTTATCTATTTAGAAGTCATTGCTCCCCACGAGAACTTCTATCGCGACTTCAAGCTCAAATAAAATCTCATCATATAAAAGAGCATGTTAAAAACCCAGGTTAAAGAATAAATTAAAGTGAAAAAAAATCCTCCTTGTGTGATGACTTTCTCGGCGACCGATCCCACGGGCGGAGCTGGACTGCAAGCTGACGTTTTAACTTTAGCAAGTTTAGGTTGCCATCCTTTGTCTGTCACAACCGCTATTACCGTGCAAGATACATCAGGCGTTGATAGCATGATGGCTTTCGATGCGGATTGGGTGAATGATCAAGCGCGCACTTTATTAGAAGACATGGAAGTCTCTGCATTCAAATTAGGTTTGTTAGGCAGTGTTGAAACGATTGCCATGATTGCCGAAATTGTGGCGGACTATCCCTCAATCCCGCTCATCATCGACCCTGTTTTAGCATCAGGCCGTGGCGATGCATTAGTCACCAATGAAATGATTAATGCGATGTCAGATTTATTATTATCTCAAGCAACTTTAATTACCCCCAATAGTATTGAAGCAAGACGCTTAGCATTTAAAGATAGTGATGATTTTGGTGAGGCGAGTTTGGATGAGTGTGCTGAGCGAATGCTTAACACAGGCTGTCAATTGGCTTTAATTACAGGCACCCATGAAGTGACGACCGAAGTCATTAATACTTTATATAACGAGCATGGCAAAGTGAAGAGTTACAACTGGGAAAGATTAGTGGGTAGCTATCATGGTTCAGGTTGTACTTTAGCTTCAGCCATCGCTGGTTGTATGGCATTAGGATCAACGCTCGAGGAAGCGATACAAGAAGGACAGCGCTTTACTTGGCAGTCTTTAAAGCATGGGTATAAGCCTGGTATGGGCCAATTTGTTCCAGATCGACTCTTTTGGGCCCATGACGACGAATTAGAATATGCGCGATTCATTCATCATTAAAGGTTTATACGCCATAACCCCTGATTCGGCGGACTTAAATACACTTGTCCATAAAACGCAATTAGTCATCGAAGGCGGGGCTTTTATGGTGCAATATCGCAGTAAAATCCACGATCGTGACGTTAAAATGCAGCAATGTGCTGCTATTTTACGTCTTTGTCGTGAATATGATGTGCCTTGCATTGTGAATGACGATGTGGAGATGTGCCGTATTTTGGAAGCAGATGGTGTTCATTTAGGTGAAAATGATGACAATATCGCCGAAGTTAGGCGCATTTTAGGCGAAGATGCCATCATTGGAAGCTCATGTTATGACCAACTGAATCGTGCAAAACAGGCTCAAAAAGAGGGTGCAAGTTACGTCGCTTTTGGGGCTGTGTTCCCAACCCCCACAAAACCTAATGCACCGAGAGCCACTTTAGCGCTTTTAAGAGAGGCCAAATCTCAAATTCATATTCCCATCGTTGCAATTGGGGGCATCACCGTGAATAATGCTCATGATGTGATTGAGACAGGTGTTGATGCGATCGCTGTCATTACCAGTCTTTTTGAGGCTAAAACCATTAAGGAAACCGCAGAAACATTTTTA
>BJGS01000028.1 GCA_014190615.1 Methylophilaceae bacterium | reverse complement strand
CAAATCTTAAAGTGCAAATGATGTCTGCTAAGAATGACAGAAACTTTTTCATTTTTTTCATAGTTGCGATGTGAATAAACTTACCAAAATAGATTTAGAGTTCGGAAAAATTCTTAGAAAAAAAGGCTTCAAAGAAAACTGACACAAGAAGTGTTATCAGCTGAGTCAGGTTTATCAAGAGCTTACATCAGTGAATTAGAAATGGGCCACAAGGACCCAAGTCTCTTTACATTATTCAAATTATCTTCTGCTTTAAAACTCAAAATCTCATCGTTGATTGATGAGGTTGAACACTCTCTATAAGTTAGACTGGCGGTGCTGCAGGTGCTTTTCTGCCTGGTGCTGCAGGAGGTGTATAGCCTGCAATCCGGCACTGAATACCTTCAATCATTTTACCTTTTGCACCATGTTGAATAATCGTGCAAGTTTGAATCAGATTTTTGCTTTGTAATTCCGATATGGTCTTTCTTAATTCTTTGATATCAATCCCCGTATCTTTAACAATCTCGTGATCAATTTTTTGTCCGTGCTTTTGTAAATATTTTAAAACTACTTCTTTTGTCATGTTATTACCTTCCTTTTACTAAATTTGGTGGGCCCACCTGGACTCGAACCAGGGACCAAAGGATTATGAGTCCTCTGCTCTAACCAACTGAGCTATAGGCCCTCTGATAGATTGGTTTATTCTTTGCCGTTTTCTAAGAAACTACGTAATCTTTCTGAGCGGGTTGGATGTCTTAATTTTCTTAACGCTTTGGCTTCAATTTGTCTAATCCGTTCACGCGTCACATCAAACTGTTTACCGACTTCTTCTAGCGTATGGTCTGTATTCATTTCAATACCGAAACGCATGCGCAATACTTTGGCTTCGCGCGGTGTGAGTGACTCTAAAATTTCAGCTGTCACATCACGAAGTGATCCATACACAGCAGCATCAATCGGCGTTAATGTTGCGCCATCTTCAATAAAATCACCAAGATGGGAATCTTCATCATCACCAATGGGTGTTTCCATTGAAATAGGCTCTTTAGAAATTTTTAAAATCTTTCGAATCTTATCTTCTGGCATTTCCATTTTTTCTGCGAGGACCGATGGATCAGGTTCAGCACCTGTCGACTGTAAAATTTGTCTTGAAATACGATTCATTTTATTAATCGTTTCAATCATATGCACTGGGATACGAATCGTTCTTGCTTGATCTGCAATTGAACGTGTGATTGCTTGTCTAATCCACCATGTCGCATAAGTAGAAAATTTATAGCCACGACGGTATTCAAATTTATCGACCGCTTTCATTAAACCAATGTTGCCTTCTTGGATTAGATCCAAAAATTGCAAACCACGATTGGTATATTTTTTAGCAATGGAAATCACGAGACGTAAGTTAGCCTCGATCATTTCGCGTTTAGCACGTCGAGCCCTCGCTTCACCTGTCGTCATTTGCTTATTAATCTCTTTTAAATCTTTAATCGATAAGCCTGCTTCTTTTTCAATCGCAATTAATTGATCTTGCTGATCCACGATGGAATGCTTAAAGCGCTCTAATTTTGCGTTATAAGGTTTCTCTTGCTTGAGTTCGGCGACTAACCAATCAAGGTTTGTCTCATTGCCTGGGAATGTCTTAATAAAATGTGTACGAGGCATGCCTGATTTCTCAACACAGAAATCCATCAATTTTCTTTCGTGTGTACGAATGTGATTCACACGATTTCTCACAGAGTCGCAAAGTGCCTCTACTTGCTTCGCTGAAAATCTAAATTCCATCAGTTCTTTTAAAACAGATTCGTGAAGTTTTTTGTAAGCGGGATCATCAATGCCTTTTTTAAGGCGAATATCGTTCATCTTCTGATTCGTTTTTCGAATCGCAGCAAAACGTGTCAAGACTTCTTCGCGCAACTTAGCAAGCGCTTCCGCTGAGATTGCGGCCGCTTTTGCGCCATCCGCATCGTCATCTTCTTCCGCATCTATTTCTTCTTCAACCTCTTCTTCGACTTCAGCCGTCACAATCGGTGCTTCCACTTCGACATCAATTAAGCCATCTACCACTTCATCGACACTCAATTCGTTCGACGCAACTTTATCGACCATCGCAAGAAGTTCAGTAATCGTGGTCGGGCATGCGGCAATCGCTTGCACCATATGTTTTAAACCATCTTCAATGCGCTTTGCAATTTCAATTTCGCCTTCACGTGTCAATAAATCGACGGTGCCCATTTCACGCATATACATGCGCACAGGATCTGTCGTTCTGCCAAATTCAGAATCCACTGTAGCGAGCGCTTGCTCTGCTTCTTCAGCCGCCTCTTCATCTGTTACAGGGGGTGGCACATCCGCCATAAGGAGCGCTTCAACATCTGGGGCCTGTTCGTAAACCATGATCCCCATATCGTTGATCATGCTCACAATGCCTTCGATTTGTTCAGACTCTTGAATTTCGTCAGGCAAATGGTCGTTAATTTCAGCGTAGGTAAGATAGCCGCGCTCTTTACCAAGAACGATTAAAGTCTTAAGACGGGTGCGACGCTCTTCGACGGCTTGCGGATTGGCATCATTCGCATTTCCGTAGAAATCTTTCATTTTGGGGTTCTTTTTTTGCGACGGGTCTTTTTTTGGTCTGGCCATGCTCTACCTCATTCTTGTTAGGGCTTATTTTGCCTTATAAATCAACAAAATATAAATAAACGCGTAACCTTCAAGTGTACCAAAAACGGTCTTTTTGGTCAATGTAAAGACTCAAACTCTAGGGGGAGTTTTAGGCCTTTGGGTCAGCGTTTTAAGGTGTTCCTTTTCTTCCTCTGAAAGGCTACTCACTGGTTTATCCTTTAAAGCACTAAAATGAGCTTTCGTTTTAGACGCTTTTCCTTGTTCAAGCAGTGTTTTTCTTGCCCCCTCAATTTCAGACTCAAAATGTATCTGGTCATCAAAATGAGAGAGCTCTTCATAAACCAAATCCATGATCGTACTTTCTACTTGAGATTTTAGACCATGAAGGATTGAAGAAGGTTTCGAATCAGGCTGATTTAAAGTCATGGTTAATACTTTTTTAAGTAAATCATCTTCAAAACTATCGCTTTGTACCAAAAGCAAATCTTCATTGATCGCAAGTTCAGGTTTTAAAATGATCAGTAAAATAAATTTACGTTTCACCGATGAGGGAAGCTTCCCTTTTATTTTAATTTGAGTTTTATTGGATTGAAATTGCGGCTGGGCCACATGAAGTAATTGATCCATTTCTTTATCATTCAAATGAAGTAATTCTGCAAAACGCTTACGCAAAAGTAAACTTAATTTAGGGGCGCTAATTTCTTTTAAGATAGGCTCTGCTTCATTAAGAAATTTCACTTTATCTTCTTGGGTGGCTAATGGATTTTTTTCGGTTAAATGTTGCACAAGGTATTGTGACAAAGGCATCGCGTCATGCATCATTGCTTCAAAAGCTTCTTTGCTATGAGCTCTAATGAAGCTATCAGGATCATGCTCTTCAGGTAAAAATAAAAATTTCAAAACGACTTTATCGGTCAGGCTTGGAAGCGCATTCATCATGGCACGCCACGCTGCAGCTTTACCTGCTTGATCTCCATCAAAACAAAAAATAATCGTATCAGTTTGACGCATTAATTTTTTGATATGAAATGCAGAGGTCGCAGTCCCTAATGTTGCGACTGCATTCATTACGCCAAATTGTGCAAGCCCTACAACATCCATATAACCTTCAACTACTAGCACCGAAGCTTTTTCACGAATCGATCGACGCGCAGCAAAGAGTCCATAGAGCTCTTGGCTCTTTTGAAAAAGAGGCGTTTCAGGGGAGTTGTAATATTTAGGCGTATCTTCAGGATTGATGACGCGGCCACCGAACCCAATGATCTCACCTTTCATATTGTGAATAGGAAACATGATGCGATCACGAAAACGATCGTAGCGTTTACCTTGATCATTTTTTAATACAAGCCCCGCAATATTCAGCGCCTCGTCGTCATATTTTTTAAATACACTTTCTAAATTTTGCCAGCCTTCAGGGGCGTAACCTAACTGAAAAGCTTTAGCAACTTGACCTGTGAGTCCACGTTTTTTTAAATACTCAATTGCACGTTCTGATTTTTTTAAAGCCGTTTGATAATACTGAGATGCAAGTTCTAGCGCTTCGCCTAATGCTAAATTTTTTTCCTTAATTTCTGGTGAAATTTTTTGTGTGTCTTGCGGGACTGCTAAACCGACTGATTTCGCTAAATCTTCAACCGCATCAACAAAGCTCATGCCTTGATATTCGATTAAAAAACTTAATGCGGATCCGTGGGCACCACACCCAAAGCAATGATAAAACTGCTTTGTAGGGCTCACGGTAAATGAGGGGGATTTCTCTTGATGAAAAGGACAGCAAGCCACATAGTTACTGCCTGCTTTTTTTAAAGGTACGCTTTTATCAATCACGTCGACCACGTCAACGCGATTTAAAAGTTCTTGGATGAATGATTCTGGAATCATATGCGTTTAATCATAGCTTAAAAAATAAAAAGGAGCCCAAAGCCCCTTCATCATTTTTTAAATTTTTGTATTGAGTTTTTTGTAAAAGATTAACCGAGCTTTTCTTTAATAAGACTTGATAACTTACCCATATCAGCGCGGCCTACCACTTGGGGTTTAACGATCGCCATCACCTGGCCCATCTCTTTAATGCTTGTGGCATTTGTAGCTTTAATCGCAGCATCTAGAATGCTACTGACTTCTGCGTCAGATAATGCTTGGGGAAGATAACTTTGTAAAATCACCACTTCAGCTTTTTCAACATCGGCTAAATCTTGTCTTTTAGCTGACTCATAAGCTTCAATGGAATCACGGCGTTGTTTTAACATTTTTTCAATCACAGCCATGACATCTTGGTCAGTCAATTCAATACGTTCATCGACTTCGCGCTGCTTAATGGCTGATTGAAGAAGTCTAATCGTGCCAAGACGTGTAACGTCTTTAGCGCGCATAGCCTCTTTCATGTCCTCAGTAATCTTAACTTTTAAGGACATAAGAAAAAACTAGAATAATTTTGGGGGGAGCATTTGATTGCGAAGACGACGGTACTGACGCTTCACTGCAGCTGCAGCTTTACGTTTACGTTCCCACGTTGGCTTTTCATAAAACTCACGCGCACGTAAGTCATTAATTAGGCCTGTCTTCTCAATTAAACGCTTGAAACGACGAAGTGCTACGTCGAATGGCTCATTTTCTTTTACACGTACTGTTGACATTAAACTCTCTTATTTTAAATAATGCGTTTTTTATAATTTTCCCAAAAGGTATTCTGGAAAAGTCCGTTATTTTAATGCTAATCTATTCATTTATCAATCTTTTTTGAGCCTTAAACCCATGTTGGTACTTGGTATTGAAACATCCTGTGACGAAACTGGATTAGCGCTTTATGACAGTCAAAAAGGGCTTTTGGGTCATACTCTTCACTCTCAGGTCGATCTTCATGAGGCTTATGGCGGGGTGGTGCCGGAATTAGCTTCTCGTGACCATATTAGGCTAATTTTACCCTTACTTGAGAGTCTTTTTAAGAAAACGGGTGCCAAAAAAGAAGCGCTTGATGCTATTGCTTATACCCAAGGACCCGGTTTATCAGGGGCGCTCTTGGTAGGAAGTTCATTAGCTGAGGCTTTGGCTTTTGCGCTTGAAATCCCTACGATCCCGATTCACCATTTAGAAGGCCATTTACTCGCTCCCTTATTAGAGAAAGATCCCCCCGCTTTTCCTTTTTTAGCGCTCCTCGTTTCGGGTGGTCATACACAAATTATCCATGTCAAAAAAATGGGTCAGTACGAAATCATTGGTGATACTTTAGATGATGCCGCAGGCGAGGCTTTTGATAAGACTGCACAATTATTAGGTTTGGGCTATCCAGGTGGATTGGCACTTTCTTTATTAGCTGAAAAAGGAAAGCCCCATTTTGATTTGCCAAGACCTTTAATGCATTCTAAAGATTTAAATTTTAGTTTCAGTGGATTAAAAACAGCCGTGCTTCATCTTATTCGCGCGCAAGACCATTTAACGGATGAAATTAAAGCCGATATCGCTTTCGCATTTCAAGCCGCAATTACCGAAGTCTTAACTAAAAAATGTCTGATGGCACTTGATCAAACACATCTAAAAAATCTTGTAGTTTCAGGAGGGGTGGGTGCCAATAAACAATTGCGTCAGTTGTTAACCACAACATTAGCGCAAAAAAATTATGGGGTCTTTTTTCCGCGCCTAGAATTTTGTACAGATAACGGGGCCATGATCGCATTTGCAGGCGCGATGCGATTAGACACTTCTTTAAAACGTGATCTTAGGTTTGCAGTTAAACCAAGATGGCAACTCGCGTAAAACAAAAAAATTATTTTTTATCTTTAAAGCCTGATTCCGTTCCGTCGATTAAACGTTTGATATTGTCGATGTGTCGAAGTATTAAAATTAAAGCGATGACAGATGACGCGATCAACTCATAAAAATCAATGCCATAAAAAAAACCAATAGCAGGGGACAAGCTTCCTGCAATGATGGCAGCCAAAGATGAATATCGCCAAATTAAAAAGACGCCAAGCCAAATCGCCATTGCGGTAAGTCCCATCACCCACGAAAACATAAAGAACATACCTGCAGCCGTTGCAACACCCTTGCCACCTTTAAACCCATAATACACAGGAAAGATGTGTCCGATCATTGTTGCAATGGCAATGAGTCCTACCATGAGTGGAGATAATTCAAAGTATTGGGCTAGGCCCACTGCGAAAGCACCTTTGAGCGCGTCGCCCAAGAGCGTAAATAATGCCGCTAATTTTTTACCCGAACGTAAAACATTAGTGGCACCTGGATTCTTTGAACCTATAGTTCTTGGATCAGGCAATGAAAACATATGACTGATTAAAATGCCAAATGAAATGGCGCCAATCAGATAACTAAAAAGAATGTAAATCACGTTCATCATTTAAAAATCACTTTATAATGAAAACTCTATTTTACAATTTTTTGAAGCGCTCATGACGTCCCCACTTATTTTTATAGAAGAGATGAAAGTCGAAACCCATATCGGTGTTTCCGATTGGGAGCGTGCATTACCCCAAATACTTCTTATTGATCTTGAAATGGCTTTGCCAGATGCGACATCAGCCACTTCTGATTCGGTTGGAGATACGATCGATTATGCTATGGTTTCCGAGCGGATTAAATCGATTACATCCAATCATACATTTAAACTTTTAGAGCCCTTGGCCCACCTCATCATCGAGACACTAGAAAAAGAATTTAAGTCGCCTTGGATAAAAATAAAAATTTCAAAGCCTGCAATTTTGCCTCAAGTGAAAGCTGTCGGTGTGATCTTCGAAAAAGGTGTTCGCACTTAACCTCTTGGGTGATGTGTTTCGTGAAGTTTTTTTAAACGTTCGCGTGCCACATGCGTATAAATTTGTGTGGTTGAAATATCAGCATGTCCTAATAACATCTGAACCACTCGCAAATCTGCACCATGATTAAGTAAGTGTGTTGCGAATGCATGTCGCAATACATGAGGGGATAATGTTTTTTGTATGCCAGCGATCAATGCATAACGTTTAATCAAATGCCAAAACGATTGTCGCGTCATTAATTCACCACGTTGGGTGACAAATAAATCATCAGACACATGTTGATTTAATATCGAAGGTCTTGCTTCCTTTAAGTAGCGATCAATCCATTCCACTGCCACTTCGCCCATAGGGACTAATCTCGTTTTACTTCCCTTACCTGTCACGCGAATAACACCATCGCTCAAACTTACCTCCGTCACACGCAGACTAATGAGTTCTGTGACACGAAGTCCGCATGCATAAAGAAGTTCTAACATCGCTCGATCACGAAGACCTAAGGGCGCTTCAATATCAGGTGCTTTTAATAGAGACTCCACTTCAATTTCATTTAAACTTTTGGGCAAAGATTTAGGTAATTTAGGGGCTTCAATATGAAGGGTGGGATCTTCATGGATCTGATGCTCACGTAAATGATAGCGATAGAAACGCCTAAGTGTTGCGATCAATCTTGAAATACTTCTGGCTTTCACATGGCTAAATTTTTTGGCAAGATAGGCTTGAATATCGCTTTGATTAGCCCCCAATAATATTTTTTTGCTGTCATGATTCAAAAATTCTGAGAACTGCATTAAATCAAAACGATAACTCTCTAGGGTGTTTTTGGCTAAACCATCTTCAAGCCATAAGTGGTCGATAAATTGATCGATGACTTTTTTTTCATCTTCTGAAATTACAATGGGATCGCGTATCTTTTTCATCATTAAAAAAAGATTAACACAAATAAAAAAGCCCCGCTTTAGCGGGGCCTTTTAAATTACTCAGCTGCCTTATCGGGAGCCGCCTCAGGCGCTGCCGCCTTAGGTGTTTCTTTTTTTGGAATATCTTGAATAATTTCTTTTTCACGCGCATCTAATTTTTCACGGATACGTGCAGATTTACCTGAACGTTCACGTAAGTAATAAAGTTTTGCACGGCGCACATCGCCACGACGTTTTAATTCGATTGATGCGATGAGCGGAGAATAAGTTTGGAATGTACGTTCAACGCCTTCACCTGATGAAATCTTACGCACAGTGAATGCTGAATTGAGCCCGCGATTTCTTTTTGCAATCACAACACCCTCGAATAACTGCACACGTTTTCTTGTACCTTCAACTACATTTACACCCACTACGACTGTGTCGCCTGGTGCAAAGTTAGGGATGGTTTTACCTAGACGAGCAATTTCTTCTTGCTCTAATAATTGAATAATATCTGCCATAATCCGTTCCTTTTAGTTATATAGAGTCTTGTTCCTGCTTATCAATTTCTTGAAGCAGCCGAGTCTCTTCTTTAGTCAACAGCCTTGCGGCCAACAAATCGGGTCGTTTGACCCTGGTTAACGCTAACGATTGCTGTAATCGCCAGGCGCTAATTCTAGCATGGTTACCCGACAATAATACATCCGGCACCTTAGATCCTTCATACACTTCAGGTCTCGTATAGTGAGGGCAATCAAGTAAGCCATTCACAAATGAATCCTCAATGGCAGAGTTATCATCTCCTAATACCCCTGGTAGCTGCCTGATAATGGCATCCATCACCACCATGGTTGGTAATTCCCCGCCACTTAATACGTAGTCACCAATCGAAATTTCTTCATCAACACTACTTTCAATCAGTCTCTCATCAACCCCTTCGTAGCGACTCGCTAAAAAAATGAGTCCTGAAGCATGTGACAATTCCATGACTTTTTGATGCGTGAGTGGCAATCCTCTTGGGGATAAATGAATCACTCTTACATCTTTAATGCCTTTATTCATTTGCGCTTTTTTAGCAGCATCAATGGCCTTCTTTAAAGGCTCAATCATCATCAGCATACCAGGGCCGCCGCCATAAGGCCTATCATCGACCGTGCGATGTGTATCACTCGTAAAATCTCTCGGATTCCATAACGTTAAATCTACAAACGCTTCATGAAATGCACGAGAGGTAATCCCAAAATCCTTTAATGCTTGAAACATCTCAGGAAAAAGTGTCACCACATCAAAAGATAAAGGTTTCATTTAAAAATCTTTATCCCAATCAACTTCAATTTCTTTTTTTTCCATATCCACATTTAAAATGACATGCGGAATAAAAGGGATTAAATATTCTTTGTCGCCCTTTACGACTAAGACATCGTTCGCTCCTGTTTCCAGAAATGTTTGAACGAAACCTAACTGTTCTTTTTGTTGATTGATGACGATATGCCCCATCAAATCATTCCAGTAATATTCGCCTTTTTCTAAAGCGGGTAATTCATGCTTAGGCATTAAAATGGTTTTGTTTTTTAAACCGAATGCCTGATCTCGATCATCAATATTAATTAACTTAGCAACAATACTATTGCCGTGAATTTTTGATGTTTCGATCGGGTAACTTACTGATGATTTTTCATCTCCAATAAGCCACTCTTTTTTATTCAGAAGTTGATCGATATCTACCGTGAAGGGCTGAATCTTAATCCACCCTTTGACACCGTATGGCCCACTGATGCGTGCCATGATAAATTTTTCTATCTCACTCATATCACTTGTATCAACAAGTGAATCAAAACATTAAACGCTTTCAGCAGGTGGTTCAGTCGTCTCAGCTGGAGCTGCTTCAGGAGCTGCTACTTCTGCTGGGGCCGATTCTGGAGCTGCCTCAACTGGAGCTACTTCTGCCGCTGCTACTGGGGCCGCTTCTGGAGCTGACGCTTCTACCGGCGCTGCTTCTGGTGCAGGCGCTGCTGCAGCTTCTGCTGCTTTAGCTTTTTCTTCCGCTTCTTTAGCATCCATCGCTGCTTTTAATTCTTCAGCTTTCTTAGCTACTTCTTTCACTTTTCTTAATTCGACTTTGTCTGCATCTTTTTTCTTTAAAGCCACAATTGCTTCTGGGCCTTTTGAATGCAGTTTAACTAAACGATGAACTGAATCTGAGAGGATCGCGCCATGGCCTTTCCAGTGTGTCACACGTTCGTTATCAATACGAAGTGCTTCGGTGCCAATCTTAGCCATTGGACTATAAAAACCAATACGCTCAATAAAGCGTCCGTCACGGCGATTTCTTGAATCTGCTACTACTACATTATAAAAAGGGTTCTTTTTTGAACCGCCTCTAGAAAGTCGAATAATTACCATAATTTACACTCTTCAATTAGTTAAAAATTTTCTTAAGAAAGGGGCGGATTTTACGCTATTTTTGGCATATTTGGCAAGCAAAATCACTTTAAAGACAAGAATTTAAGGTGTCTTTTTGCCTATTGATAATGAGTAGGATCAACCACCCCAGCGGCTTTGAAGCCATTTTGCCTTAAACGGCAGGAATCACAGACGCCGCAGGCGAGGCCATCTTTATCTGCCTGGTAGCATGAGACCGTGACACTATAATCCACATCTAGATGAACCCCTTTGGCAATGATGGCTTCTTTGGATAAATCAATCAAAGGGGTATGAAGTTGGATGGCTTTACCCTCGACTGCCGATTTTGTGGCTAAATTTGCCATTTTCTGAAATTGCATAATGTATTCGGGTCTGCAATCAGGATAGCCTGAGTAATCGACCGCATTCACCCCGATAAAAATGTCGTGCGCACCAATGACTTCGGCCCAGCCGAGTGCCAAAGTGAGCATTAAAGTGTTTCGCGCGGGCACATAGGTAATAGGAATATGAGCACTTAATTCGGTCGGGACTTTTAATTCAGGATTAGTAAGTGCTGACGTGAGCATCCAACTTAAATCGAGCTCAACCGTTTTATGATCTTTGACATTAAAATGCGCTGCAATTTTTTTAGCGGCTTCTAATTCTGCAATATGACGTTGATGATAATTAACACTCAAAGCGTAACATTCATAGTTCTCACTTTTAGCGATTGCTAAAGTGGTTGCAGAATCAAGACCGCCTGATAAAAGGATCACCGCTTTAGACACCTTGTTTCTCTCCCCAAAGCAATTTGTGCAATTGAATTTGCATGCGCACAGGAAGTTGATCTTCTAAAATCCAATTTCCTAAATCAGTAGCCTGTAATGTTTGATACACAGGCGAAAATAGGACACTACATTTTTGTGTGATCTGATATTGATTAATAATTTTTTTAGCCCATTCATAATCTTCTCGACTGCAAAGTACAAATTTAATTTCGTCTTTTGCGTTAATTGTATTTAAATTGTCCCAATGATTCTTTTTCTCTTCGCCTGAGTCAGGTGTTTTGATATCTAAAATAATTTTAATGCGGGAGTCTACTTCTTGAATGGACAATCCTCCGCCTGTTTCAAGTGAGACCTCATAATTAGCATCTGCTAGTACTTTCAAAAGACTCAGTACTTCTTTTTGAGCTAAAGGCTCCCCGCCTGTGACAGTCACATATCGTGTGTCATATTTTTGAATCGAACGCATGATGACGTCGATACTCATCATCGATCCGCCTTGAAAGGCATAAGCCGTATCACAGTAATGGCAACGCATCGGGCAACCGCTTAATCGAATGAAAATGGTAGGTAAGCCTACGCGTGATGATTCACCTTGCAGTGAATAAAAAATTTCAAAAATTTTAAGTTGTGTCACGTTAGAAATTTAAGGCAATGAAATTGAAAATTAAAGTAGAAAAAAATTAAGGCTTGATGCTTTCTAAAACTTTTAAGCGTTTTTGCGCATTCTTAATAAGATCGCTCTGAGGATATTTTTTAATTAAATCCTTTAAACTTTTTTTAGCTTCAGGAATAAGTGCCAACTGAATTTGTGCATTTGCTAAACCTAATAAAGCTTCTGGATTTTTTGCGAAGTCTGGATGTTGATCAAGTAACTTTTGATAAGTACCTATCGAGGCTTTGTAATTTTTTAAATTAAATTGCGTATTAGCTAACCCATATTTAGCATCAGGCAATAATGCACTATTCGGAAATTGTTTAATGAAATCAGTAAAAGCTTGAAAGGCTTCTTTATATTTTAAGCTGTCTAGAAGTGTGTTTGCCTGATCATAAACTTCTTGATCAGAAGGCGCTTTCACTTCAGGCGTTAGAGTTGCTTCAGCGCCTTTGTTAGGTGTGGTCGTATTATTTGTAGATGATTTTTCTTCAATCTTTCTCAGTCTGCCATCTAAGTCTTGATAAAGATCCTTTTGGCGCTGCTCAACCGTTGCATTGAGATGACGAAGCGTTTCTATGTCGCCTCTTAATTTTGAAACATCTTGCTTGATTAATTCGATTTGATTCAACATGTCATTAAGGCTACCACTTTTAATGACAGCCTCAAGACTCACAATACGCGCTTCTAACTCAGTTTCTTTTAACTGCATCTCCTGAAGTTTTTTTCTAGCTTCCGTATCTTCAAAGAGGCCCGCATATAAAGGTGTGGCAAATAAACACGCTAAAAGAATGAGTTTTTTCATTAAAACTTAATGCTTACTCTTTTTCGTATGAAATATCGACACGACGATCTTTGGCGTGACATGCGTCATCTTTACAATTGGTATCAGCACGCTCCTCACCAAAACTCACCGTTTCGATTTGTGTATCTTGCGCACCTAATACATTCATCGATTTCTTAACAGATACAGAACGTCTTTGGCCAAGCGATACGTTATATTCACGTGAACCACGGTCATCCGTATTGCCAGTTAAAGTCATTTTTGCTTTTGGATGGGTTGATACATATTTCGCATGCGCTGCCACAAGATCTTTATATTCAGCTTTCACCACATCTTTATCGTAATCAAAGTAGATACTTCGTTTCGATAAAATATTATTAGGGTCACGTAAACTTGCAAGATCTAGATCTTTGTCATCGTCGGAGACTGATGAAGAAGGGCCGGCAGGTTTCGAAGCATCATTAATCGGTGTTGAGCTACAACCGAATAAAAATAATGAAAGTAATGATACGAGTAATAGTGATTTTTTCATTTTTAAGTCTCCTTAGTTAATTTTATTTATTTTGCAAAAGGACCCCAAGCGGGCTCCCTAATATCATCGGCATGAATATTAAATGACTGGCGAACAACGCCATCAATCGATACAGTGCTTAATTCGCCGGATCCTTTGATCTTATGTGCATATAGTATCACATGCCCATTCGGAGAAAACTTAGGCGCTTCATCAAAAGGACCCTCCGTAATTTTCGTAATTTGTCCTGTTTGTAAATCATGTAACACAACTCTAAATCGGCCATCTTCTTGCATCACATAGGACAACATTTTCCCATCAGGGGAAATATTAGGATTTAGATTTTGACTGCCCTCAAATGATACGCGCTGTGGCTCGCCGCCACTTGAAGACACTTTATAAATTTGTGGGCGCCCACCACGGTCAGAGGTGAAATAAATAAAACGTCCATCAGGAGACCATACAGGTTCCGTATCTATATGCGTACTTTGGATAAGTGGTTTTAAATTAGATCCATCTGGATCGATTAAATAAATTTGTGAATTGGCGTTATAGGTTAAAACAATCGCAAGACGTCTGCCATCTGGCGCCCATGAGGGCGAACTATTGTTACCTTTAAAATTAGCCAAGACTATTCTTTGCCCTGTCACTAAAGATTGAATATAAATAATCGGTTTTTTCTTTTCAAAAGATACGTAAGCGATTTTAGTGGCATCTGGTGACCATCTCGCAGAGATAATAGGCTGGGGGGATCCC
>BJGS01000027.1 GCA_014190615.1 Methylophilaceae bacterium | reverse complement strand
AACGAAGAAAAACTCTACGACCTTATTCATAACCTCATTGATAATGCCATTAAATACACCCCTTACTTAGGCAAAGTAAATATCTCTGTTGAAAGCAAAAATAACAAAATCTGCTTGATTGTTGAAGATACAGGCAAAGGTATTCCAAAAGAGGATCAGCCTAATGTATTTAAGAGGTTTTATCGAGGTGACAATGTCACTCAATCGGGTGAGGATGCAGGCGCTGGTATTGGACTTGCCATTGTCAAAGAAATCGCCAATATGCATGATGCCACCATTGAAATTGATAGCCGCAATGAAAAATCAGGTACGCGTTTTTATGCGTATTTTGACGCAGTTGTACCAAAATAAATCAGGGGTAATTCCCTAATTTATTAATGGTTTTCAGTATCTGAATCTGACTAAAAAAATGCAAGTAATACAGTATAATTTTAAGTATGCGCACTTACCTTTTTTTAGTCATTTGGGGATTCATTTGCTTGAATTCCACAGCCTCACAAGCAATTGGCGCAACTCAATTTTCTCTCGAACAGTTGATGCAAATAGCTGCTCAAGAAAATCCCATCATGAATGTTTTAAAAGCTCAAGAGGATTCAGCACGCGCATCCATTAAAACGGCAGAATCTTTTTTAAATCCTGAAATTGAAGCAGGCTCTGGCCCGACTAAAGATAGAAACACGTCGCAAGATAAAAAAGATAATTGGGGGGTGACGATTTCACAGTCCCTCGAATTTCCTAATGTAAGAAATGCAAGGCGAGCAATTGCAGAATCTAAACTGCAATACGTAGAATCAAATTCATTTTCAACTAAAGTCAATTTAAACCTACAAATTAAAAAACGTTTTTACGACGTCATTCAAAATCAAGAAATTTTAAAAATTGCGGAAAGCGATCGCGATTCATTGCGTGATATTCGTGGTCGCGTTGCACTTAAAGTCGACGTGGGAGATTCACCTCGTTACGAACTTATTAAAGCTGACACTGAACTCATTGCGGCGGAGCGAGATGCACAAGCTGCTAAATTAAAAATTTATGAAAGTAAACTTTACTTAAAAGGGCTTATTGGAAAATCAATTCCCGATGACTTCGATGTGATTGGAGTTATGCCAAATACCGATATCAAACTTGACATCGTCCAAATACGAAACGAAATTAAAAACAGTCCCAAACTAAAACAAATCAAAGCTGCATCTGAGGTTGCAGAAAATCGTTTGCGCTTGGAAGAAAAATTAATTAACCCCGGCGTCACCTTAAAAGCCGGGGTTAATCAAGACCCAGATTTAACCCAGTATCGTTTTGGCCTTAGCATACCCTTACCTTTGTGGAATCAAAGACAAGGACAAATTGGAGAAGCTACCGCTAACTTTCAAGAAGTCCAAGCACAATTGAGTGATCAGGAATTGACGCTCACACGAGATGTCGAGTCTGCTTATCAGCGCTATCTTATCGCGCAACAACAAGTGAGTTCTTTTGAAACTGGATTACTTACTCAAGCGGAATCTGTATTAAAAGTTGTAGAAGCGGCATACCGATATGGGGAAAGGGGTATCTTAGAATATTTAGATGCACAACGCACTTTCCGACTTGTTAAAAAAGATTATTTAACGGCGCGTCACGATTACATCATAGCTATTTTAGAAATTGAACAATTGCTTAATATTGAAATTATGAGGAATCAAATCTAATGAAAAAGTGTTTATTCTATTTTTTACTTGTCTTATCTTTAGCATCGATTAGTCTAGTCGGTTGTTCAAAAAAACAAGAGGCAGCTAAAGAAGCTGCGAAAGATCCACTTGAAATTATCATCACACCTATTATTCAAGGCCAAATCAAAATTGCTAAAGCAGATAAAGCGGAGATTAGCGAAGCCGTTAATGTGCCTGGTCGTATTGAAGTTCAACAAAATCGACTCGCTAAGATTGGTTCTCCTGTGACCGGACGCGTCAGTGACATTCAGGTGTCTTTAGGACAAATTGTTAAATCCGGTCAAATTCTAGCCAAAGTAAATAGCGTTGAACTCACACAAACACAATTGATTTTCATTAAAGCTAAGCAACAAATTGGTCTTAAAACAAAAGCAGTTGTTCGCGCAAAACTTTTATTTGAAGCCGATGTGATCAGTAAGGCTGAAATGCAACGCATTGAAGCTGAACTTGATTCAGTCACAGCGGAATTTGATGCCACAGAAGATCAATTAGAAATTTTAGGTATGACAAAAGCTGCTATTCAAAAACTATCGAACTCTAGTACTGTTAATTCTTATAGTGATGTCACAAGTCGCATTGCGGGTATTGTGATCTCTAAACATGTCAATATTGGTCAAGTAGTTCAACCTGCGGACGAACTTTTTTCTGTAGCAGACTTAAATCATCTTTGGGCAGTGGCTGAAGTACCAGAGCAACAAGTGGCTTTTATTCAAAAAGATCAAGAAGTGGCCATCGACATTCCGGCGCTTGATGATAAACGCGTCAAAGGAAAAATTATTTATGTAGGTGATATTGTCAACCCAGAAACAAGAACCGTATTAATTAGAACCGAGATTGATAATTCAAATCAAATGCTAAAGCCTGATATGTTAATAACAGTGACCGTACAATCTAAAAAAGTATCTAAACTTGCTGTTTCCCTTGCAGCAGTGGTTAGAGAAAATGATCGAAGTTATGTCTTTGCTCAAACAGGTCCGAACAAATTCCGCCTAAGAGAAATTGAAGTGGGTTCTCGGGATGGCAATATGATTAGTATCTTAAGTGGCATTACGATTGGAGAAACGATTGTCGTAGACGGGGCATTCCATCTTAATAATGAGCGTAAAAAGAAAGAGCTTGAATAAAGATGATTGAATCACTAGTTAGGGGGTCCATTCAACAACGACTTGTTGTCCTTGTCATTGCATTAATGTTGATGCTTGCGGGCGTTTTTGCAGTTAAAAAACTTTCCGTTGACGCATTCCCGGATGTGACTAACGTCCAAGTTTTAATCGCAACGAATGCCGCCGGCAAATCGCCTGAAGAAGTCGAACGCTTTATTACAGTTCCCATTGAAATCGGTATGACAGGATTGCCTGGCTTAACTGATATGCGGTCTCTCAATAAAAATGGACTCTCACTGATTACATTAGTATTCACTGATGACACAAGCGTCTATTTCGCAAGACAACTCGTTATGGAACGTTTAGCAGAAGTTGTGGGGAAAATGCCAGATGGGGTGACGCCTGTCTTAGGTCCGGTTTCAACAGGCCTAGGCGAAATTTACCAATACACATTAGATAAGTCTTCTGACGGAACTAAAGAGCTTTCTCAAGAAGATTTAACTGAAAGACGCACCGCGCAAGACTGGGTCGTAAGACCATTACTTCGAAGCATTCCAGGCGTTGCTGAAATTAATTCACAAGGCGGTTATGTCAAACAATACCAAACGCTTGTCGACCCTGATCGTTTAAGTCATTACGGTTTAAAACTGAGCGATGTTTATTTAGCACTCGCTAAAAATAATACGAATAGTGGCGCAGGTGTTCTTCCTCAATATGAAGAACAATATCTCATACGAGGTGTAGGTCTTATTCAACATCTTGATGATATCCGTGCCATCGTTTTAAAAGAACGTAATGGTGTGCCTGTCTATATGAGAGATGTAGCTGAAGTAAAGCTTGGTCACGAAGTACGCGTGGGATCCCTCATTAAAAATGGTGACACTGAAGCCGTGGGAGGTGTTGTCATGATGATGCGAGGTGGCAATGCCAAAGAAGTCGTTTCTCGAATTAAAGCGCGCGTTAAAGAAATCAATGAAAAGAAAATGCTACCTGGCAATCTAGAAATTAAACCCTTCTACGATCGAAGTGAACTTGTCGATGCAGCACTGCATACTGTCATTAAAGTTTTGATCGAAGGCATGATTCTTGTGATTGTAATTCTTTTCTTATTCTTAGGTGATGTACGTTCAAGTCTTATCGTTGTGATGACTTTATTATTGACACCTCTCATGACATTTATGGCAATGAATTACTATGGCATCTCAGCTAATCTTATGTCGCTTGGAGGACTTACTATTGCGATTGGTCTTATGGTCGATGGATCTGTCGTGGTCGTTGAAAACACTTTTCATAGGCTGGGTCATGACAAAAGTACGGGAAAACTTCGAATTATTTTAGAGTCAGCGACTGAAGTAGGTAAGCCTGTTTTATTTGGTGTTGGTATTATTATTTTAGTGTTTTTACCGCTTATCACTATGCAAGGCATGGAAGGTAAAATGTTCGCACCTCTGGCAGTCACAATTGCGATTGCTTTATTTATTTCGTTAATTTTATCTTTCACCTTAACGCCTGTTTTATGTTCTTATTTTTTAAAAGGAGGCAATGGTGATGATACAAAAATTATCCAATGGATTAAAAAGCCTTACCTTCTTTTACTTCAAAAATCATTACACAATGAACGTAAAACAATCTTGATTGCAGTTAGCGTCTTTGTTTTTTCAATTTTCATTATTCCTTTTTTAGGTACATCATTTATTCCAGAAATGAAGGAAGGCTCCATTGTGCCGGGCATTCTTCGTGTGCCTAATATCTCTCTGGAAGAGTCAAATGAAATGGAAAAACAAGCTATGAAAGCGATCATGACGGTGCCTGGTGTGAAGTCAGCTATATCTTCTGTGGGCCGAGGCGAAAGTCCAGCAGATCCTCAAGCACAAAATGAATCCACGCCTATCGTAAGCTTAAAACCAAAAAATGAATGGCCCAAAGGTTGGACACAAGATGACATCGCCGATGCCATTCAAGAAAAACTTAAATTCTTGTTAGGTGTTCAAGTGGTTATGATGCAGCCTATTTCAGATCGCGTTGATGAACTTCTTACTGGCGTTCGAGCTGATGTCGCTGTTAAAATTTTTGGTGAAGATTTACAGGTTCTAAAAAATAAAGCGGATGAGATTGCAAAACGTGCCTCTAAAATTCCGGGGGCTACAGACATTAAAATTGAAAAAATTTCAGGCCAACAATACCTTAATATTAATTTAGATCGTCAAGCAATTGCACGATATGGATTTAATGCTTCTGACATCAATGATTTTATTGAAACGGCCATTGGTGGAAAGATTGCAACGCGCGTTTTCGAAGGTCAGCGAAGTTATAGTGCCGCAGTAAGATTTCCTGAAAATCATCGTAATGATGTTGAAGCTATTAAAGATATGCTCATGACAGCGCCAAATGGCTCAAAGATTGCTTTAAAAAATCTTGCAAACATTGAATTGAAAGATGGGCCAGCGCAAATCAGTCGTGAATTTGCAAAGCGAAGAATTGTGGTTGGTATTAATGTGAAGGATCGTGACTTGGGTGGTTTTGTAGCAGAGCTCCAAAAAATGATCAATGACGAAGTGAAATTACCTGATGGCTATTATTTTGAATACGGCGGTCAATTTGAAAACATGCAGCGCGCTTTAAGTCATTTGGCCATGATCGTTCCTATTACGATAGCTGCTATTTTCTTCTTACTCTTTTTGCTTTTTAATTCACTGCGTTACGCCACGATGATTATTACGGTGCTCCCTTTTGCAGCAATTGGTGGGGTCTTTGGGCTAGCTCTGACTGGTGAATATTTATCTGTGCCAGCATCGGTTGGATTTATTGCACTTTGTGGTATCGCCGTTTTAAATGGTGTGGTACTAATCACATGCATCCACGGCTTAAGAAGAGATGGTATGAACCAACTAGAAGCTATTACCGAAGGCTGTAAACAACGCTTGCGACCCGTTCTAATGACAGCTACAGTGGCTTTGCTAGCGCTTGTTCCATTCTTGTTTGCCACAGGCCCTGGATCTGAAGTACAAAAACCATTAGCCATTGTGGTGATTGGTGGTTTAATTACATCAACTATTCTCACCTTACTTGTATTGCCAACCCTTTATAAGAAATTTGAAGAACCTCACATTGAAGCTTAAATTCATAGGATAACAATCATGAAAGAAATTAAAGCCATTATTCCACCACACCGCTTACCCAAGATTCGGTCTGCCATGAGGAATCTTAAAAATTTCCCTGGCATGACTGTCACTAAAGTTGATGGCTGTGGTCACGGCTTAAAAAAAGTCACTGATGATTTAAAACAAGAGTTAACAGACTACACACCAAAAATTCTCATCCAAATGCTAACACCTGATGATCTGGTAGAAGGCATTTTACAAATTATTGTCGAAGTGGCACATACGGGCCAACAAGGCGATGGTTTGGTATGGGTAACCCCCATTGAACGTATGATTCGTCTTTCCGAAAAAATTATTGTTGACGAAGCTTAATTTTTTGTAGAATGGAACTTAAGGTATGAATGAGTCATCCAAACATTTTATAACACAAGGAAATGTCATGAAAAAGATCGCGATTGTTTTATCTCTTCTTACAAGCACTCTAGGTTATGCCGCTGATTTTTCAGACATGGCCACTGTTAAGCGAGTGACACCTCGCTATATCGAAGTCAATCGCCCTATTTCTTCATGCCAAACAACCTCTGAAGCGGCTCCTCCAAAAGAAAAAGGTGTTGCAGGTGCCATCATTGGTGGTGTTGCAGGGGGTCTATTAGGTAGCACAGTCGGTAAGGGTAAGGGTCGAGTAGCAACAGGGGCTGTGGGTGCTGCGGTGGGTGCAGTCGTAGGGGATCGTATGCAAAACGATGATACAAACGAGTCACGCAACGTTGAACGTTGCACGCAAAGAGATAGCTACCAAAGAGTGCAAGAGGGCTATATGACACTTTTTTCATATAACGGTCATGAATTTGAAGAAGAAACACAAACAAAATACCGTGTAGGTCAGAAGGTGTCTGTCCAAGTGAATGCAATTATTGATCAACCCAACTAAAGAAAGCGTATTTTTAAGATGAAGCGTATCTTTTATTTTCTGGTCACCAACCTTGCAATCGTTTTAGTACTTTCAATTACCATGCGATTGCTTGGTGTAGAGCCTTTTCTTAACGCCAACGGACTTAATTTAAATAGCCTATTAATTTTTGCAGCTGTCATGGGCTTTGGCGGTGCCTTTATTTCACTCGCCATTTCAAAATGGTCAGCAAAAAAAATGTCGGGGGCTGTCACCATTGAAAATCCAAAAACACCGAATGAAATTTGGCTAATCAATATTGTCAAAAAACAATCAGAAGCCGTTGGCATTCAAATGCCTGAAGTTGCTATATTTAATTCGCCTGCTGTAAATGCTTTTGCCACTGGCATGAGTCGCAATAGCTCTCTTGTAGCTGTCTCTTCCGGCTTACTTGATATGATGACAAAGGATGAGGCAGAAGCAGTCATAGGTCATGAGATATCTCATATTGCAAATGGTGACATGGTGACGCTGACTTTAATTCAAGGTGTCGTGAACACATTTGTATTATTCTTTTCTCGTGTCATCGGTTACACGGTAGATAAAGTCATTTTCAAAACTAGACAAGGCACTGGACCTGCATTTTTTATCACGATGATTATTTCAGAATTACTTTTAGGTGTCTTAGCTTCCATTGTTGTCATGTGGTTTTCTCGTCAACGTGAATACCGAGCTGATTTTGGTGGGGGGCAACTTGCAGGCAAACAAAAAATGATTGCAGCCCTTCAGCGATTAAAAATACAGTATGAGTCTAGTGCTCTTCCAAAATCAATTGCAGCATTAGGTATTTCTGGTGAACAAGGCATAGGGCTTAAAGAATTATTTTCAACACATCCAAGCTTGGATGATCGTATTGCTAGACTTCAACAAAGTACAAATTAAATTTAATCTCCCCCAAGAAAATTTTCACTCACCTTTAATCGTTGAAGAATGGCCTTTCCTATCTATCTTGGTCGTGGGCTTTAGATCAGTTACTGCAATTGGATGATGGTGCGACATGGGAGTACTTAGAACCTAAGCGATTCGGTGAGAGTATGATGGTCTTTTGTAAGGTCACCGCTTTCGGCAAATCAAGAACAGCTCAATTACCTGTGATGGACTTTAGAAACCAAGCGATTCCTAATCCCAATGCTTATCAAGTGAATACCGCGATGCAGCGCTGTCTCGCTAAAGGTATTTCACTTCATGGTATTGGTTTATATATTTACGCAGGAGAGGATTTGCCAATTACTACTGAGGTTGTGGCTTAATCTTACTTATGAAACTGAAGACTGTATTCACGCACAGTCTTAAGCATCACGTCCACATTTTCCGGTGGTGTGTGTTCTGTAATGCCATGACCTAAATTAAAGATATGGCCAGTGCCTTGACCATATCCATCTAATATTCGCTTTACTTCCTTCTCTATGGCTTCAGGCTTTGATAATAAAATCGCTGGATCTAAATTGCCTTGGAGCGATACTTTTTGACCCACTTTTTGTTTTGCGATACCAATATCGGTTTGCCAGTCAAGTCCTAATGCATCCGATCCTGCGGTTAACTGATCTTCTAACCATAGACCACCGCCCTTAGTAAAAATAATGGATGGAATTTTTTTATTCGTCATCATTTTTAAATTCGACAAAATCACTTTCATATAAGGCAATGAAAATTCTAAGTAACCTTGATGAGATAGTGCACCCCCCCATGAATCAAAAATCATAATCGTATCCACACCTGCTTCAATTTGAGCATGTAAATATTGTGTGACTGCTTCTGTCGTAGTTTTTAATATGTGATGAAGTAAATCAGGACGGCTATAGGCCATTTTTTTTATCGTTAAAAAATCAGTCCCGCCTTGACCTTCAACCATATAAGTCGCTAACGTCCATGGGCTTCCGGAAAATCCGATTAAGGGTACGCGCCCTTGTAATGCTCTTTTAATTTGTGACACTGCGTCAATTACGTACTTCAAATCTTTATCTATATCAGGTATTTTTAATTTCTGAATATCTGCCTCAATACGTAACGGTCTTTCAAATTTAGGGCCTTCGCCAGCCGAAAAATATAAACCCAATCCCATCGCATCGGGAACGGTCAAAATATCTGAAAATAAAATTGATGCATCAAGGAGTGGGTAACGATCGAGTGGCTGCAATGTGACTTCAGTGGCTAGATTTGGATTTTTACAAAGACTTAAAAAATCACCGGCTTTTTTTCGTGTCGCACGATACTCAGGTAAATAACGACCGGCCTGGCGCATCATCCATACAGGTGTGTAAGGTGTAGATTCTCGTCGAAGTGCTTTTAAAAAAGTATGGTTTTGAAGTTGTGTCATAGATGATTTTAAAACTTAAATATTAAGTTTTAAAAATTAACGTGGGAGGGTAGATGTTCCCATTAAGAACTCATCTACTGCGCGAGCACATTGACGTCCTTCGCGAATTGCCCAAACAATAAGTGATTGGCCACGACGAATATCGCCTGCTGCAAATACTTTAGCTTTAGATGTGATGTAAGCATCTTTGCCTTCGGTGGTAGCTTTCACATTACCGCGTTGATCTTTATCCACACCGAAGAGATCTAGCATCTTTTGTTGCGGGCTTACAAAACCCATCGCAAGCAACACAAGATCAGCTTGCAATGTGAATTCTGAGTTCGGAACTTCCACCATCTTGCCGTCTTTCCATTCGACGCGCGCTGCAACAATTCCTTTAACTTGTCCATTTTCACCTACAAAACTTTTTGTCGTAACTGACCAATCACGCTCACAACCTTCTTCATGCGAGCTTGATGTGCGAAGTTTCAATGGCCAATTAGGCCAAACAAGTTCTTTATTTTCATGCACTGGGGGTTGTGGCATCAATTCAAATTGTGAAACTGATGTTGCATGATGACGATTCGATGTACCCACACAATCTGAACCTGTGTCACCTCCACCAATCACGACCACATGTTTACCTGTCGCTAAAATTTGGTGAGTGAGTTTATCGCCTGCGACCACTTTATTTTGTTGTGGTAAGAAATTCATCGCAAACATGACACCGTTTAATTCACGTCCAGGAACAGGGAGGTCACGCGGATGCTCAGCACCCCCCGCTAAAATGACTGCATCATAATTATTTGTAAGTTCTTCAGACTTAACATTTTCACCAATATTTTGATTCACCTTGAAAACAACGCCTTCAGCTTCCATTTGTTTCATTCGGCGATCGATGTGTGTTTTTTCCATTTTAAAGTCAGGGATACCGTAACGAAGCAGACCGCCAATACGATCATTTTTTTCATACACAGTCACTGCATGTCCGACGCGAGCAAGTTGTTGTGCTGCTGCCATGCCTGCTGGACCGGAACCCACAATGGCAATTTTTTTATTGGTTTTATGTGTTGGAATTAAAGGTTTTACCCAATTATTTTCCCAAGCCTTGTCAATAATGGCATGTTCAATCGATTTAATACCCACCGCATCATCATTAATATTTAGTGTACAAGCGGCTTCACATGGCGCCGGACAAAGACGGCCCGTAAATTCAGGGAAGTTGTTAGTGGAATGCAATACATCAATTGCGTTTTTCCAGTCTTGGTTATAAACCAAATCATTCCAATCTGGAATGATGTTATTAACTGGGCAGCCTGTCATACAAAATGGAATACCGCAATCCATACAGCGTGCGCCCTGATTCTTTGCTTCATCATCACTTAGATGAAGTACAAATTCTTTGTAATTTTTTAAACGTTCTTGTGGTGGTATGTTTTGTTCGCTGATGCGATCAAATTCCATGAAGCCT
The DNA here is from genome assembly GCA_014190615.1 of Methylophilaceae bacterium. Taxonomy (GTDB): domain Bacteria; phylum Pseudomonadota; class Gammaproteobacteria; order Burkholderiales; family Methylophilaceae; genus Methylopumilus. Next base: position 3,706 of record BJGS01000027.1, on the reverse strand, counting down.
GTCACTTTACCCATTAAGCTGCTTCCTTTGTCATGGCTAGATGCATTTCATTTAATGCGCGCTTGTATTCATTTGGCATGACTTTAATAAATTGAGTTCTTGTTTTATCCCAATGGTCTAAAATTATTTTGGCGCGCTCACTTTGTGTATATGTCAGATGTTTTTCAATAAGCGTTTTTAAAATCACTTCGTCAGGCTGATTTAAATGCAGCGCTACTTTTTTTTGTGATTGTTGTGGCTCTACTTTTTCTAATGACACCATCGATGTATTACAGCGCTTTGCAAATAATCCGTCTTCGTCATACACATAAGCGACACCGCCTGACATGCCTGCTGCAAAATTTTGTCCGGTGTTGCCTAATACGACGACTGTTCCGCCCGTCATATATTCACATCCATGATTTCCTACACCTTCAACCACTGCAGAAGCACCAGAGTTTCTCACACAGAAACGCTCGCCTGCCACACCGCTGAAATAACTTTCCCCTGTGGTAGCCCCATACATGACTGTATTACCTACAATAATATTTTCGTGTGATTTCGCTTTAAATGCTTTTGGAGGTTTAATCACGACACGTCCGCCACATAAACCTTTAGCTACATAGTCATTGCCTTCACCAATGAGTTTCATAGAAATGCCTTGCGCTAAGAACGCTGCAAAACTTTGTCCAGCGGTGCCATTTAGAGTAATTTGAATGGTGTCTTGCGGCAAGCCTTGATGGCCAAAACGTTTTGCAATTTCATGCGACAACATGGTGCCGACAGTACGATTTATATTTTGAATTGGTAAATTAATCATTACTTTTTCACGTTTCTCTAATGCGGGTTTTGATAATTTAATAAGTGCATTATCAAGCGCGTGTTCAAGGCCATGAGATTGTTCTTCATTATGTCGACGTGACACTTCTTTTTCGATATTAGGCAAGAAAAAGATTTTACTAAAATCAAGTCCATGAATTTTCCAATGAAGAATACCTTCTTGTGTATCAAGTAAATCTGCGCGGCCAATGAGATCATTAAATTTACGAATGCCGAGGGAGGACATAAGCTCTCTTACCTCTTCAGCCACAAAGAAGAAATAATTCACCACATGTTCAGGTTGACCCGTAAAACGTTTACGTAATGCTGGATCTTGTGTTGCCACACCCACAGGGCAGGTGTTTAAATGGCACTTACGCATCATGATACAACCTTGCACCACTAAAGGTGCTGTTGCAAAACCAAATTCATCAGCACCGAGCAATGCACCAATGACTACATCACGACCTGTTTTCATTTGTCCATCGACTTGCACAATGACGCGTCCGCGCAATCGATTAAGCACTAACGTTTGCTGTGTTTCAGCCAAGCCAATTTCCCAAGGTGTGCCTGCATGTTTAAGCGATGAAATAGGTGATGCACCTGTGCCGCCATCATGTCCTGCAATCACAATGTGATCGGATTTAGCTTTTGCAACACCTGCTGCTACTGTACCTACACCTGTTTCAGATACGAGTTTGACCGAAATACTTGCACTTGGATTGGCATTTTTTAAATCATGAATGAGTTGTGCTAAGTCTTCGATCGAATAAATGTCGTGATGCGGTGGTGGAGAAATAAGACCTACACCAGGCACTGAGAAACGAAGCTTTGCAATATAAGGACTTACCTTATGGCCTGGGAGCTGTCCGCCTTCACCAGGTTTAGCACCTTGTGCCATTTTAATTTGAATTTGATCGGCTGAACTTAAATATTCTGCTGTCACACCGAAGCGACCTGAGGCCACTTGCTTAATACGTGAACGCAGTGAATCGCCTTTTTTAAGTTTGATATCACTCTCAATTAAATGAAGACCGATGACGTTGGCTAACGTATTATCTTTGTCTAAAGTCAAGAAACGTTTCGCATCTTCGCCACCTTCACCTGTATTCGATTTTCCACCTATGCGATTCATAGCAATCGCTAAAGTGGTATGCGCTTCCGTTGAAATGGAACCCAATGACATCGCTCCCGTTACAAAACGTTTGACGATTTCTTTAGCAGGCTCCACTTCGTCTAATGCAATGGCTTGATTGATTGTTTTAAATTTAAATAAACCACGCAAAGTCATTTGACGTTTCGTTTGATTATTAATGAGCGCTGCATATTCTTTATATGTCGTATATTGATTGGTACGTGTTGCGTGTTGTAATTTAGCAATGGAGTCCGGTGTCCACATATGTTCTTCGCCTCTGACTCTAAATGCATATTCACCACCGGCATCTAATGCATTAGCTAATACAGGATCGCTACCAAAAGCAGATTGGTGGATACGCATAGTTTCTTCTGCAATTTCTTCAATCCCAATACCTTCAATATTAGTCACTGTGCCTTTAAAGTAAGTGTTGATCAGTTGGGAGTTGAGTCCTACTGCTTCAAAAATTTGCGCACCACAATAAGATTGATAGGTTGAAATACCCATCTTAGACATCACTTTGTAAAGACCTTTACCAATCGATTTAATAAAATTCTTGTGAGCTAGCGCATGGTCAGTGGTCATGGCATGCATGGACTCATAAGCTAACCATGGACAAATGGCTTCGGCACCGTAACCGCCTAAAAGAGCGAAGTGATGCACTTCACGTGCTGAACCTGTGTCGACCACTAAACCTATATTCGTGCGTAAACCTTCACGCACTAAATGTTGATGCGTCGCTGATGTGGCTAGCAATGCGGGGATGGCCATATGATCTTTGGATTGATTGCGATCAGATAAAATCAGAATGTTATAACCATCCTTCACCGCTTTAAGTGCATTTTGGCGAAGTGTATCGATCGCTTTTTTCATACCATACGCATCGTCTTTTTTAAGCCCTTTCACATCGTATGTGATATCAAGGACGAGTGATTTGTAAGCGTCTTTTGTTAATTTAGAAATATTTTTTAATTGTGTTAAATCGTCGAGTGTTAAAACGGGCTGACTTGTTTCAAGACGCGTGGTGGGTTTTGTTTCTTCCACCGCTAGTAAATTTGGCTTCGGTCCAATGAATGTGACAAGCGACATGACTAACTCTTCACGGATCGGATCGATCGGTGGGTTGGTTACCTGTGCAAATAATTGTTTGAAGTAGTTGTAAATAAGTTTTGGTTTTTTAGAGAGCACTGGAAGGGCGGCATCATTACCCATCGAACCTGAGTTCTCTTCACCGTTCGCCACCATAGGTTGAAGAATAAATTTAATATCTTCTTGTGTGTAGCCAAAACTTTGTTGTGTATCGAGTAATGTGGCTTTAAGTTCAGTCTTGCTATTTGTTTTTGGGAAGTCGCCTAAGAAATAACGTGAGCTATCAATCCACTGGCGATAAGGTTTATGTGTCGCCAATTCTTTTTTTACTTCTTCATCGTCGATGATACGACCTTTTTCCATATCAATCAAAAGCATTTTGCCTGGTTGCAAACGCCACTTCTTAATAATTTTTTCTTGTGGGAATTGTAATACGCCCATTTCAGATGCCATCATGACCACACCATCATCCGTCATTAAATAACGAGCGGGACGTAATCCATTTCGGTCTAACGTGGCACCAATCATTCGACCATCCGTAAATGCCACAGCGGCTGGGCCATCCCATGGCTCCATCAATGCAGCGTGATATTCGTAGAATGCACGGCGATCTTCATCCATCATTGGGTTCCCTGACCATGCTTCAGGAATTAACATCATCATCGCGTGTGGAAGGCTATAACC
>BJGS01000026.1 GCA_014190615.1 Methylophilaceae bacterium | reverse complement strand
AGCAATCGTTTTAGCTTTTTCTAATAATTTAAAATCACGATTAAGATTTGCAATGCGCAACATAGGCACACCGCTTTGACGTACCCCTAAAAATTCTCCAGGGCCTCTTATATTTAAATCTTCTTGTGCAATGATGAATCCATCCGTATTTTCAAAAATCACTTTAAGTCTTAGTCTTGCAAGCTCCGATAATTTTTTCTGGAACAATAAGATACATGTACTCTTAATTGAGCCACGCCCTACTCGACCTCGCAATTGATGTAACTGTGAAAGTCCCATACGCTCCGCATTTTCAATCACCATCAATGTCGCATTGGGCACATCGACACCTACCTCAATCACTGTGGTTGCGACCAATAATTGAATATTGCCATTTACAAACTCAGACATCACTTTTTGCTTCTCTGATGATTTCATTCGGCCATGCACCAAGCCTACTTTTAAATCTTTAAAATGAGATTGCATATTTAAATACGTTTCTTCTGCGGTTTGAAGTTGCAAGACTTCACTTTCTTCAATCAAAGGACATACCCAGTAAACTTGAGCTCCAGCATGACATACCTCATGCACTCTCTTTAAAATCTCATTTCGTCGGTCCTCTGAGAATAGTTTTGTCACAACTGCTTCGCGGCCTTTAGGTAATTCATCAATGACAGATACATCAAGATCTGCAAAATAACTCATGGAAAGTGTTCTTGGAATTGGTGTGGCACTCATCATAAGTTGATGGGGCTCAATCATTTTATTTAACGCACCTTTTTTTCGTAATGCCAATCTTTGTTCAACGCCAAATCGATGTTGTTCATCAATAATACTTAAACCTAATTTTTTAAAGATGACATGTTCTTGAAAAAGCGCGTGTGTGCCTACAACAATCTGTGCTTCTCCTGACTCCGTCATATTTAAAGAAATCTCTCGATCTTTCTTCGATTGACTCCCTGTTAGCCATGCTACTTTAATAGCCAAAGGATTTAACCACCCAAAAAGTTTCCGATAATGTTGTTCCGCTAAAATTTCAGTAGGTGCCATAAAAGCTACCTGACTTCCATTCTCAATCACTTGTAAGGCTGCAATTGTTGCTACTACTGTTTTACCGCTGCCTACATCGCCCTGTAATAGCCTTTGCATAGGATAGTTATTTTCAAGATCATTTTTAATTTCTTGAATGACTCTTTTCTGCGCTTCGGTTAAATTAAATTCGAGCTTATCCATAAACATAGCTATGAGTTTATTTTTGGCTTTTAATGGCGTAGCTGTTAGCGCTCGTCTTATTAAATAATTAGATCTTAAAGATAATTGTTGCGCTAAAAATTCATCAAAAATAATTCTTTGATAAGGCTCACTTGTAAAATTCTCGTGGCTTGCAACTTCTTTAAAATCTTTTGGGTGGTGAATACTTTTTAAACTTTGATAAAGATTTGGTAAGCGCAATTTCTCATAAACGGAAGATAAAAATAAATCTTTTAAATAGTTTTTTAAGTCAAAGTGAAGAAACAATTTATCAATCGCATCTTTGACTGTTTTTTGTCCCACACCTGCAACTAAAGAATAAATGGGTGTTAATGATTGAGGCAAGACATCGCTGTCCTTGATCAATTTGCATTGGGGGTGAATCATCTCGAATGCGAATAAATTATGACGCCCCTCACCTAGGACACGAATACGGTTTCCCGCCTCAAACATCTTCATCTGACTTGGGTAGAAATGCAGGAATCTAAGCTGTAAACTTGCCGACTCATCTTTGACTTGTACGATAAGCATTTTTTTAGGTTTATAAACAATTTCAGCCCTAATGACTTCTGCTTCTACTTGAGAAAGAACGCCCATTTGAATATCACGAATAGGTGTCACGATGGTTTCGTCGATATAACGAATAGGAAGATGCATAGCTAAACTAAATACATCTTCAATGCCCAATTTTTTGAGCTTATTTAATACAGAAGGTGTAAAAAGCTTAAGCTCGGCTAGAGAAGTCAGATTGAAATACTCTTAAAAAAATAATTTAAATAACGACAACGCCATCAGCTTCGATAAGTGCATTTCTAGGCAATGATGCAACGCCAACCGCAGCTCTCGCTGGATAAGGCTTGGTAAAATATTCGCCCATGATGGAATTCACTAAAGCAAAATGCGACAAATCTGTTAAATAGATATTAATCTTAACGATGTCACTTATTTTTGCTCCAGAAGCCTCAATGACTGATTTTAAATTTTTAAATACCTGATGGATTTGTGCCTCAATGCCATCGACCAATTGCATAGATTGAGGATCGAGTGCAATTTGCCCTGACAAGTAGATAGTATTTCCTGTTTTTACGGCTTGAGAATATGTACCAATCGCTTCAGGTGCATTTTTAGTTTGAATAATTTCTTTTGTCATTTCTTCAATCTTTCTTATATAGTAAATTTGCTTAAGAGGTTTTCATTTTGACACGGCTAATTCTCGAAATATTACTAATCTTCCTTAAGTTTCTTATCAGATCTGCTAAATGAATACGGTTATGCACTTGCACAATAAAATTCACATTCACGAAATGTCCGCCATCGGATTCTTCTACATTCACATTATCAATATTTGAATCTGATTCTGCAATAACGGATGAGATCTTAGCTAACATTCCACGCTCATTTAAAACCATGATTTGAAGATTCACTTTAAATAAACGATCAGGATTAGGGTCCCATTCAACATCTAACCATTTATCAGGATCAAGTTTAAATTTACGAATGGCCAGACAATCGTGAGTATGAACTACGAGTCCTTTATCTTTATTAATAAATCCTAAAATGGGATCTCCTGGAATAGGATGACAACATGCAGCTAATTGAATAGCCATACTTTCTGAGCCTTTAATCGTGATGACATCCAATTGCTTATGTTTGCCCTTAACATGACTCACCCCATCCATAAAACTACTCAATTGATGAGCCACCATCACGTTCATACGTTTACCCAAACCAATTTCAGCCAAGATGTCTTCTTTAGTTTTAAGGCCATAATCGCTGATTAATTTTTTCCAATGGGATTCTTTGATCGATGATGGGCTGATGTGAAGAGCTTTGAGCGCTTGATTGAGCATGCCTTCGCCAAGTCTTGAAGACTCTTCTGATTCAATCGATTTTAAATATTGTCTAATATATGATCGTGCCTTTCCTGTAATCACAAAATTAAGCCATGCAGGATTGGGTTTTGCTAAAGGTGCCGTAATAATTTCTATGTGGTCACCGTTATGGACTTCGGCACGAAGAGGAACGAGCTCTTGATTGTATTTTGCGGCCACACAACAATTACCCACATCACTATGCACTGCGTATGCAAAGTCAACTGCGGTGGAGCCTTTTGGTAATGCCAGAATTTTTCCTTTAGGCGTAAACACATAAACTTCGTCAGGGAAAAGATCAACTTTTAAATGTTCTAAAAATTCAAGCGAATCAGCACTATCTGATTGAATTTCTAGAAGACGTTTTAACCATTGATGTGTTTGTTGTTGAAGTTCGGTGAGATGTGTATCTTTAGTTTTATATAACCAATGCGCAGCAACCCCTGCCTCAGCAAGTTTATGCATTTTTTCACTGCGAATTTGCACTTCGATAGGTGTGCCAAATGGCCCAAACAAACTTGTATGTAGCGATTGATAGCCATTAGCTTTTGGAATTGCTATGTAATCTTTAAATTTACCCGGGAGTGGTTTATATAAGCTATGCAACGCACCTAATGCAGAATAGGCATCATTCGCTTCTTTCACAATAATTCTAAATGCATAGATGTCATTAATTTGTGCAAAAGACATACTTTTTTCGCTCATCTTTTTATAAATACTATAAGTATTCTTTTCTCGCCCCGTAACTTCAGCATCTATTTTCATCTCTACTAATTTTTGCTGAATCGATGCTGTTATTTTTTCAACGACTTCACGACGATTGCCTCGAGAAGCTTTCATAGCTTTTTGAATCGCTCGATAGCGCATGGGGTAGAGATGTTTAAAACTTAAATCTTCAAGTTCCTGATAAATGGTATTTAACCCCAATCGATTTGCAATGGGCGCATAAATATCATGTGTTTCTTGTGCAATACGTTTTTGTTTTTCAGGTCTTAAAACATCTAACGTTTGCATATTGTGAAGGCGGTCGGCTAACTTTACTAAAATGACACGGACGTCATTTGACATTGCCAATAACATTTTTCTAAAATTTTCGGCTTGCGCTTCTGTCGCATCTTGAAATTCAATTTTATCGAGCTTAGATAAACCATCAACTAGAACAGAAACTTGTTTGCCAAATTTCTTTTCAATTTCTTTGTTGGTAATCGTTGTATCTTCAACCACATCGTGGAGAAGGGCTGCGAGAATCGTAGGTGCATCAAGATGAAGCCTTGCTAAAGTGCATGCCACAGCCACAGGATGAACAATATAAGGCTCGCCACTTCGTCTCGATTGGCCATGGTGGGCTTCTTCACTGAAACGATAGGCATCCCATATTTTCTGGATGTCTTTTGTTTTTAAATAAACTTTAAGAAGGGTCGTGAGCTCGGACTGTTCGTTATCAACGGGCAGTAAGGGGGGTGGCGGTGTTTTATGAGCATCCGCTTTATTGAAATGAGCGGTACTAGCCATGGTCTGAAGTCTTCTAAGGGCTAAAGCCCTGTTTTAAGAAATTAGTACGTTGTTTTTCTATTTAAGATATCAAGACCAACTTTACCTGCTGCAATTTCTCTTAATGCTAATACCGTAGGCTTGTCTCTTAAACCGTGTGTGCTTACTAAAGCTTCAGCACCATTAGCTAATTGTCTTGCGCGGTAAGCAGCGGCTAAAGTAAGTTTAAAGCGATTAGGAATCATCTCTAAACAGTCATCTACTGTAATTCGTGCCATGTTATTTCTCCAAATTTCAAGTCAAGTTTTTAATTAAGTGGCTATGTCGTGCAAGCTGAATATGACACATCAATCGAGTAGATCGAATAATGGCCATAAGATCGTGGAGTGCTACTTCAAAGTCATCATTGATTGTAACATAATCGAATTCATCCACATGGCTCATCTCTTCTCGCGCAACCGCAAGTCTCATTGCAATCGTCTCTTCACTGTCATGTCCGCGGTTATTTAGTCTTTCAGCAAGCGTTTCAACAGAAGGTGGCAATACAAAGATTGAAACAGCTTCCTTAAATTGAGCTTTGAGAGCCTGAGAGCCTTGCCAATCGATTTCTAGAATCACGTCTTTCTTTTGACCGAGAATAGACTGTACTGATTTTTTACTTGTGCCATACATTCCACCATGGCATTCGGCGGATTCTAAAAATTCACCTTGCTTCTTCATATCTAAAAAGGTCGCTTCATCAACAAAATGATAATCCACACCATCGACTTCACCTGGACGCGGTTTTCGGGTTGTGTGCGATACAGAAGCTTGAAGATCTCTATCTTTATTTAATAGGGCTTTCACAAGTGTCGTCTTACCGGCACCGGAAGCTGCTGCAATAATAAATAAATGGGCTTGGCTCATATGATGGCTTAATTTTTATTATTCGATATTCTGAATTTGTTCACGCATTTGCTCAATCAAAACCTTTAAATCAACTGATATTTGTGAAGTTTTAGGTGATATAGATTTTGAACCCAAAGTATTCGCCTCGCGATTCAGTTCTTGCATCATAAAATCTAGTTTTTTACCGATTTGGCCATCTATTTTAAGCAATCGTCTGACTTCGTCAATATGAGAAGTAAGACGATTAATCTCTTCGTCGACATCCATCTTTTGCATGAAAATAAGAAACTCGTGTTTAAGTCGATCTTCATCGATTGCAATTAAAGCTTCTTTAAATTTGTTTTCAATTTTACTTTGATACTCTTTGATTAAAGTAGGTAATATTTTCTTAGCTTCTTCCGCCAAGATTTCAATCTCTTTGAGTTTGTCTAATAAAATTTTTTGTAGCTTTTCACCCTCGCGTGCTTTCGATGCTTGAATTTCTATGAGGGCTTCTTTGAGATTTTTTTTAAGATCTTGTTCAAGTAAATTTATATCAAGCGATTGATCGTGCATGATTTCGCTTGTTTTGAGAATATCAAGCGGATTGATAGGTTGTATTTGAGGAAAATGTTTTCCAATTTCATTCACTGAATTGGCTAATTGTTTTAATTTAACAGGATCTACATTTTTAACGTCAAGCGCATTGGTTTTCGATTTAAAATAAATTCTGCAATCTACTTTGCCTCTTTTAATTTCAGCGGAAATGGCATCGCGAATCATGGGCTCAAAAGATCTCAACGACTCATCCAATTTAACTTGAAGCTCAAGATAGCGATTATTTAACGACCGAAACTCAAGGAGCAAAATCCCTTGTTTTGTATCTGCTTCTTTAAAAGAAAACCCGGTCATACTTAAAGCCATAAAGGATCCAATTCAATATTTAATAGTCATTTTATCAATCTATAGTTGCATTTGCGACTAAAACCTTTAAATGACAAGATATCAATCAATTAAAGCTAGCTTATAATGACAACTTCTATCGAGGAAGAAGACTATGAGATTAAATCAACGCGCTCACAACCAGTTAAGACCGGTCGAAATTATTCGACATTACACAAAACATGCAGAAGGTTCTGTATTGATTAAATTTGGCGATACGCACGTTTTATGCACGGCGAGTATTGATGAAAAAGTACCTTCTTTTTTAAAGGGTCAAAGTCAAGGCTGGATTACAGCTGAATATGGCATGCTGCCAAGATCGACTGGATCAAGAATGGATCGTGAAGCCGCGCGCGGAAAACAATCCGGTCGGACTCAAGAAATACAACGTCTTATTGGACGTAGCTTACGTGCAATTATTGATTTAAAAAAACTGGGGGAGCGCACCATTCAAATTGATTGTGATGTGATTCAAGCCGACGGCGGCACACGCACAGCTAGTATTACGGGGGCTTATGTCGCAGTGCATGATGCCATTACACATTTAATAAATAAAAAACTGATATCAGAATCACCGCTGATTGATTCTGTGGCAGCCATCTCTGTTGGGCTCCATGAAGGCAAGCCTCTTTTAGATTTAGATTACAGTGAAGACTCAAGTTGCGATACAGATATGAATATTGTCATGACAGGTTCGGGTGGATTTGTAGAAATCCAAGGCACCGCTGAAGGGACACCTTTTTCTCGCGCAATGATGGATCAAATGTCTGACTTGGCAGCACAAGGCATTAAAGAACTTATTCAATTACAAACAAATGTTTTAAAGTAATTTCATGAAAAAACAAATCGTCATTGCAACAAGCAATGCCAAAAAACTCATCGAAATTCAATCGATCTTAGATGATATGAATGTTGAGATATTGCCTCAGTCACATTTCAAAATTGACGCCGCGGAAGAACCCTTCCACACATTTGTTGAAAACGCACTGATTAAAGCAAGACATGCAAGCCGATTATCAAAACTGCCTGCTATTGCAGATGATTCAGGTATTTCTGTAGATGCATTAAGCGGTCAACCGGGTGTGTTATCAGCTAGATTTGCAGGAGAGCCTTCATCGGATCAAAAAAATAACGAAAAGCTTTTGAAACTATTAGAAAATGAAACGAATCGAAAAGCACACTACACCTGTGTCATTGTTTTTGTGAAATATGAATTTGATCCTGAACCTATTATTGTTGAAGGAACATGGCATGGGGAAATTCTAAAATCGCCAAGGGGTTCAGGTGGATTTGGTTATGACCCTTTATTTTTAGATCATATGACTGAAAAAGCTGTGGCAGAATTACCATTAGACATCAAAAATAGAATTAGTCATCGCGGACAAGCTTTGCATAAACTTAAATTAAAACTGAATCAAATTTATGGATAAACCAAAAAATAAATGGCCTACTTGGGTTCGTGATGATAAATCAGTGGTGTCATGTACAGAGAAAACTAAGGTTATGAAAGAAAACTTTGATGAATTAAGGCAGCTTTCTCAAGATGCTATAGAAGATGGACTTTTAATGGAAGTTTCTGAAAAACAAATGAAAGAAGCGCTTCATCAAATGGTTGATGATCTTATTAATCCATACCTAAAAAATAAATAATTTGTCTATGAGTCAAACTTCAAGACTCGCTGTACCTCCGCCACTTTCACTTTATATTCACATCCCCTGGTGTGTCAAAAAATGTCCCTATTGTGATTTTAATTCGCACGAACATAAAGAAGCTCAAAACTTTTCTGACTTAGAATCTATATATGTGGATGCTCTGATCAAAGATCTTGAATATTCTTTACCTAAAATTTGGGGCAGAAAAATTCAGTCTATTTTTTTTGGGGGTGGCACGCCAAGTTTGTTTAGTGGAAAAGCTATTCACAAAATATTAAGTCAAGTACGCACACTCACACCTATTTTGTATGATGCCGAAATTACACTTGAAGCTAATCCTGGAGCGATTGATAGCAATCATTTTGAAGCTTACAAAGAAGCTGGTGTCACAAGAGTATCTCTTGGTATTCAATCATTCAACGATGTCCATCTCAAAGCATTGGGTCGTATCCACGATAGCAGTGAAGCTAAAAAGGGTATTGAAATTGCCATGCGTCATTTTGATGAGGTAAATTTAGATTTAATGTACGCATTACCTCACCAAACATTGGATCAATCGATAGACGATGCCAAGACAGCGACTTCTTTTAATACACAGCACTTATCTTTTTATCATTTAACGATTGAGCCTAATACATTCTTTTTTAAACACCCCCCCAAATTGCCACTCGATGATGAGAGCGCAGTAATGCAAGAAACTATTGAAGATATTTTAAGCCAGCATGGCTACGAGCATTATGAAACCTCTGCTTTTGCAAAGCCTAAATCACAATGTGAACATAATCTTAATTATTGGCAGTTTGGCGATTATCTTGGTATAGGTGCAGGCGCACATAGCAAACTGACTTTTCATGACAAGATGAGTCGCGAGAGTCGCTATAAAAATCCAAAGCAATATATGGAAAAAGTAAGCTCACAAAATATGATTGAATCAGAAACAATCATTCATGAAAGTGATTTGGCTTTTGAATTTATGATGAATCATTTGCGTCTTATTGATGGATTTAGTATTCAAAGTTTCGAAGAAAAAACGGGTTTAAATATTTCAGCTATTGATAAAGAACTCAAAGCTGCGATAGATAAAAAATTGATTAGTATGAATCAAGTAATGATTAAGCCAACACTTCTAGGCCAACGTTTTTTAAATGACCTATTGGGTATTTTTTTAAAGTAGAATAAAACTATGAAATTTGCAAAAATAAATAACGAACTTACAGTCTCTGATCAGATTTCGATCGAAGACTTAAAAGAAATTCAAGCAAAAGGTTATAAAACTATTTTTTGTAATCGTCCTGATCAAGAGTCCGAAGGACAACTGGCTTTTTCAGTCATTGAAAAAGAAGCTCACAGTTTAGGTATCAAAGCCATCCATCAGCCTGTGATTGGCGGGCAAATTTCAGATGATGATATTACTCAATTTGGCAGCTATTTTGAGGGCGCTCAAAAGCCTATCTTTGCTTATTGCCGGACGGGCACAAGATGTTCAATGCTTTGGGCACTCTCACACGCAAAAACTTTACCTATTGATGAAATTTTAAGCAAAGTCCAGATTGCGGGCTATGACTTATCTCCATTAAAAGACCGTCTAAACTCCCTTAAATAGATATGAGCGTATCTAAACAGTATCTTAATATTCATGATCACAGCCGTGAATTAAGTGGTCTTAAATATATTTACTCTGTTATTTCAAGACGTGCTGGCGGCTTATCGATTGGCGTTAACTTAAATGTAAATAATGCTTGTAATTGGCAATGCATTTATTGTGAAATTCCAAATCTTATCCGTGGCTCACCTCCACCTATTGATCTCGATGTACTTGAAGATGAACTACGTTTTTTTCTTCATGAAATTATTCATGGCGATTACATGGAGAAAAATGTAGCAATTGACGATCGTCATCTTAAAGACATTGCTTTTTCAGGGAATGGAGAGCCCACAAGTGCTGAAGAATTTCCAAAAATTATTTTAATTGTTAAAAAGGTACTCGAAGAATTTAACCTACTCCATAAAATTAAATTACGTCTTATTACCAACGGAAGTTTAATGCATCAACCTGCCGTGATTAAAAGTGTCGGGATGTTGAAGGAAATGAATGGTGAGGTTTGGTTTAAGATTGATGCTGCCACAGAAGAAAATATTCAAACAATTAATCAAGTCAATCTAAAGCGCCATCAAATCTTAGAGCGACTTAAAAACTGTGCAACTGCCTGTCCAACGTTTGTTCAAACTTGTGTTTTCACCATTGACGGAAAAAATCCAAGCGAAAAAGATATTGAAGCTTATGTGCAATTAATGAACGAAATTAAAAGTGATATCGAAGGTGTCCATATTTATGGGCTGGCTAGACCTTCATTGCAACCTCAAGCAAAACGCTTGGGACGCATTAGCGAACAAGTTCTTGAAAGTATTGCAAAAAAATTACGTTATTTACAAATTGAAACCACAGTTAGCTTTTAACGGTAATTTCTATAGCTATTGCAGCAGCCATGTTAGGCTTTATGACATTTTTTAAATAAGGAATACATCATGATTGAATGGACCTTTATTATCAAAACAACCATTGCGATTATCGCAATCGTCGATCCTATAGGATGTTTACCACTTTTTTTAAGTCTCACGGGCCAGCATAAAAAAATTAACAAAAAGAATGTCGTCAAGATGACAGCCATTACTGTCTTTATCATTCTCGTCACCTCACTTTTTTTAGGCGATAAAATTTTGAATATGTTTGGTATCAGCATGCCAAGCTTCCAAATTTGTGGTGGCATTCTTTTATTACTTATGGCGATCTCTATGATGTTGGGTAAACATCAGATTATTGAGTCAGGTCAAAATGGTAAATCAGACAAAGAGTTGATTGCATTTGTGCCTTTAAGCATTCCTCTTCTTGCAGGCCCAGGGGCTATGAGTAATATGATTATTGCAGCACATCAGGCACCTAATTTTATTAATCAGAGTTTTCTCATTTTGCCTTGCTTGGCTGTGTCACTTTTAATTTGGCTCACATTAAGTTTTGCAGAAAATATTTCTAAAGTCATTGGTCCGATTGGCGCAAAAATTATTACGCGTGTCATGGGACTACTTTTAGGATCGATGGCGATTGAATTTATCACTCGAGGCGTATTAGATATTATTGCGTAACGTTTTATGAAGCAAATTCGTAAACTTAAATTGCGCTCACAGACACATTACTCACTTTTCCGCGCTGACTTACCTTTTAAACCTAAAGTTGAAAAAGATAAAACTAAATTTAAAAGACAATCCAAACATAAAAGTAAATTAGATTAACTATTTTTTCTTTTTGTTCTTTTTTTGTCCGCATGACATCCAGCAGATCATTTTGCCATCTCGAAAACTATAACGACCAATGATGAATAGAATGGTGGCTAAAAATACTTGTTGAAATATAAAAATAGGGGCATTAAAAGTTGTCACGCCGTCATAGACACAATGATATTGAAATGCTGCGGTAGGCACGTAAGAAAAAGATAAAGCAAAAACTAATAAAGCCAACACATTGTAAGTACATTGTTTCATTTTTTAATCCTTATATATTTAAATTACAAAATATAATATATAGTATTTTTAACGATCATTAACATAAAAATTTAAAGAGATATTCATGTCAAACGACCATCATTCACACCACTCTGAAACGCACTTTACCTCAACCGAGGTGGTTCGAGATATTGTTATCGGCATGTCAGATGGGCTCACAGTGCCTTTTGCACTTGCAGCAGGTCTATCTGCAGCTGTTGATTCTTCTGCAATTATTGTGACGGCGGGCTTAGCAGAAGTGGCGGCGGGTGCTATTGCAATGGGTTTAGGCGGATATCTTGCTGGTAAAACAGATATTGAACATTATGATTCTGAATTAGAACGTGAGTCCTATGAAATTAAACATTTGCGTGACCATGAAATTTCAGAAGTTGAGGAAATACTTTCTGAATATGGCCTTCGAGGTAATGCACTTAAAACAGTAGTGAAATCGATTACATCGAATCATGAGCGTTGGCTCAAATTTATGATGAAATTTGAATTAAATTTAGAAAGGCCTGATCCAAAGCGCGCTTTAATAAGTGCCGCTACCATTTCAATGGCTTATATTGTGGGCGGACTTATTCCTTTAATGCCTTATATCTTTATACCTGACATCATGCCCGCCCTAAAAATATCTGTCATTGCAACAAGCATTGCACTTGTACTTTTTGGTTGGATCAAAGGTCGCTTTACTGGTGTCAACCAAGGTCGTTCGGCACTTCAGACTCTCGTCATTGGCGCCTTAGCTTCTTCAGCTGCTTTTGGATTAGCCCGCTTACTTTCATAAAAGTTTCACATATTTAAATTAACAAAACCCGTCTTATGCTTTGATTTAATTGTAAAATAAGCTCTTAAAAGAACTGTTGTTTTACTGTCTTATTTTCAGGATCGGGGCTTTACTTGTATCAGTATTTTTTGTCATCTAGATTTGTTTTACTTCTCGGATTTTTATTATTTTTTTTAGCGGGCTGCCACAAACCACCTGAACAAAGCGGTATGCCGCCTAATTTTGTATTGCCTGTCACGATGCTCGAAGCAACGCCTTCATCTGTACCCATTACAGCTGAAGCAGTAGGTCAAACTGAGGGCGCTAAAGAAGTTGAAATTAGACCCCGTGTTGGCGGTATTTTATTAAAACGAAAATACAATGAAGGCTCATCGGTTAAAGCGGGGCAAACACTTTTTATCATTGACCCTGAGCCATATAAAATTGCTTTGAATCAAGTGCGTGCTCAATACAATCAAAATCTCGCACGTGCCGAACAAGCTAAACGAGAAAAAAAACGTTTAGAAAGTCTCATTGAGTCTCAGTCTATTAGTCAACGAGAATTCGATAATGCAGAATCCGATGAATCTATTAGCATGGCGGTACTCGCACAAAGTCGAGCAAATCTCAAACAAGCCGAACTCAATCTTTCTTATACCAACGTTACTGCGCCCGTGGATGGCATCTCGGGTCGTTTTCAATTTTCTGAAGGTGCTCTTGTTTCCGCTAATACAAGTCTTCTCACAACTTTAGTTCAAGTAAATCCTATTTGGGTACGCTTTAGTTTTTCAGATAATGAGCTCAAAAAATTGGGCGGGACATTAAATGAAAAAAATGTTGAGGAAGTTGCTGTTGTTCTGCCTGATGGCGCTGAATATGCAAAAAAAGGCAAAATCAATTTTGCAGCAAGTGAAATCAATCCGTCTCTCGGCACTCAAGAATTGCGAGCAACATTTGAAAATAATGAGCACCAAATTTTACCAGGTCAATTCGTGCGCGTAAGAGTGGCCACGGGCAAAAAAGATGGGGTGTTTGTATTGCCTCAATTAGCCGTGCTTAATTCCGATCAAGGTAAATTTGTATTTGTAGTCAATGAAAAAAATCAGGCCACGCCTCGTCCTGTGGTCGCCGGTGAATGGCAAGGGAAAGACTGGATTATTCTTGGCGGACTTCAGGCCGGTGACAAAGTGATCATCGATAATCTTATTAAAGTTCGTCCTGGCATGCCTGTCACTAAGATGCCCAACTTCAAAAAATAATGAGTAAATTTTTTATTACGCGGCCTATTTTTGCTGCGGTAATCTCAATCATTATTGTGTTGGCTGGTATTGCAGCTGTATTTAAATTATCTATTGCGCAATATCCACAAATTGCTCCTCCCACTGTCATCATTACTGCGAGCTATCCAGGTGCTAGTGCCGAAACACTTTCAAAAACCGTTGCAGGTCCTATTGAAGAACAATTAAGTGGTGTTGAAGGTCTTCTTTACTTTAACTCAAGTACCGATTCGAGCGGAACACTTAATATCACAGCAACTTTTGAAATTGGTACAAACATTGACCAAGCCACTTTTAATGTAAGTAATCGCGTCAACATCGCTTCGCCTCGTTTACCTGAAACTGTAAGACGCACAGGTGTCGTTGTACAAAAAAAATCTAATGACATTCTTTTAGTCGTGATGCTGACCTCAAAAGATAAACAATTTGATCCACTTTATTTAAGTAATTACGCAACACTCAATGTACTCGATGAAATCAAGCGCGTAAAAGGTGTAGGTGATGCCAATATCTTTGGTGCGCGCGATTACTCTATGCGTATTTGGCTTAAACCAGATCGTATGGCGCAGCTTGGGGTCACAACTTCTGATATCGCAGCCGCTATTCAAAGTCAAAATGCACAATATGCTGCAGGCAAAATTGGTCAAGAGCCTTCTTTGGGAGATCAGCAACTTGTTTACACGGTCAATGCAAAAGGTCGCTTACTTGATCCCAATCAATTCGGAAATATTATTATTAGGGCGGCTGGGCCTAACGGCATTCTATTCCTTAAAGACATCGCACGTATTGAATTAGGCGCGCAAACTTACGACATTAATACAACACTTAACGGTAAGCCAGGCGTCGGTATTCCTATTTTTCTCCAAACAGGAGCCAATGCACTTGATACGGCTAAAGGTATTAAGGAAAAAATGGCGGAATTGAAAGAACGCTTTCCTAAAGGTATGGATTTTGAAATACCATATGACACCAGTAGTTTTGTCAAAGCTTCGATGAAAGAAGTTTTTAAAACACTCGCTGAAGCTATGGTACTTGTAGTGATTGTAGTATTTTTATTTTTGCAAAACTGGCGCGCTACTTTAATTCCTATCATTGCTGTACCCATATCTCTTATAGGTACCTTTGCAGGGTTATATCTTTTTGGTTTTTCAATTAACACGCTGACACTTTTTGCTATGGTCTTATCTATTGGTATTGTCGTCGACGATGCCATTGTTGTTCTAGAAAATATTGAGCGCCTCATGTCCGAAGAAAAGCTTTCTCCAATCAAAGCAGCTATAAAATCTATGGAGCAAGTTGCGGCTGCAGTTGTCGCAATTGTTTTAGTGTTATGCGCAGTATTTGTTCCCGTCGCATTTATGGGGGGCATTGCAGGAGAACTTTACCGCCAATTTGCAGTGACAGTAACTATTGCTGTTGTAATATCAGGCATTGTAGCCCTCACGCTCACTCCGGCGCTATGTGCGATTGTATTAAATCCTAATAATATTAACTCAAAATTCTTTGATCGCTTTA
>BJGS01000025.1 GCA_014190615.1 Methylophilaceae bacterium | reverse complement strand
AAAAGCTAATTTTTCAGGTGCTAATTCATCTGAAGCAATCATCTTCCAGGCAATCTTTGGCGATACCAATTTTAAAGGTGCTAATCTAACCCGTGCGCGCGTCATCGGTACCTTAGGGCCTGTAAACATGGAAGGAGCCACGATCAAATATGGTCAATTTGGTTTAGACGTCGGCAATCAGCCGATGGGACAAATGAAATTTGATTCGGTAGGTGGTAAATTTTATAAAGCAAATTTCGAGGGGGCTGACTTAAATATTGCGAGTTTTCTATTTGGCGATTTAAGGGAAGCTAATTTAAAAAATACTAATATGTATCGTGCCGAATTAAGTCAAGCAGATTTAACGGGTGCTGATCTCACTAATGCCGACTTAACAGACGCAAATGTCGATGGCGCAATTTTTACGAATGTAAAAGGCTTATCAACCGTCAAAGGATTTTCTACAGTAAAAGGCAAATGTCGCGATTGTGGCATGCCTTAAATATTAGCGATACCCAAGCTTAGCCGAATCATAAAATACGCAATACGGGATTTCATCCTTTTAAGTAATAGGGTATTGCTTAATTTTAAGGTATAAAAAAAGCGCTTGGGTTTAAACCCAAGCGCTTTTTTATGAATAACTAATTCTAAGCTTAGTTAACTGCCGCTTTAAGAGCAGCACCTGCTTTGAATGTTGGAGCCTTACGTGCTGGTATTTTAAGTTCTTTACCAGTTTGTGGGTTACGACCAACTCGTGCAGCGCGTTTTGAAACTTTAAAAGTACCAAAGCCGATGAGTGTTACAACATCACCTTTTTTAAGAGCTTTAGTAATAGCTGCAAGTGTTGCATCAATCGCACGACCAGCGTCTGCTTTTGTTGAACCTGCTACTTTTGCAACTGCTTCGATTAGTTCGCCTTTATTCATAATTCCTCCAAATGTAAATTAAGATATGTAAGACCATTGAAATGACAGCGTCATAGAAGGTCTAGGCGTACTTTGCATTGATTTTTAAGCCTTGTCAACAGTCATATTCATTTTTTTTCACATTAGATAAGGGTTCTGTCGATACCCCTTAAACATAAAATAAAACTTTCATTTCATTTGATTCTTGTTACAATATTCAAATGAAAAAAATTGTTCCTATTCGAGGCGGTAAAAGACCAGGTGCTGGACGTAAAGCAGGCACCGGAAAATTTGGTGAAAAGACGACGATCGTCAGGGTGCCAGAAAGCCAAACAGCCGTGATATCTAATATTCTAGAGGCTTACGCCAAAAGGAAGATTCAAGAAATTTCCAATGTGGTATCGATTGATTTGGTGAATGAGGTAATGACTAAAACTAAGATTCCTTTATTTGAACATAAGGTGCCGGCAGGATTTCCATCCCAAGCGGATGATCATGTTGAAAAAAAGATGGATCTTAACGATTATCTTATTCGCGAAGCCGACGCCACTTTTTTTGTGCGCATTAAAGGAAACTCAATGGACAACGCCGGCATCCATGACAACGATGTCGTGATTGTCGATCGATCCCAAGAAGCCTCCATCGGCGATATTGTTCTAGCGTCTTTAGATGGTGAATTCACTGTCAAAACTTTGGCTAAAAATAAAAATGGCTCTCCACGCTTAATTCCTGCAAATGAAGCATTTAGCCCTATTGAAGTTTTAGAGGGCACGCAATTTCAAATATGGGGTGTAGTTACAGGCGCTGTTAGAAAATTTAAATAAGGTTATTTAAATTTTAGTTATAGGTTTTAGGATTGAGTTGAATATAATTTTGCTCAGGTTTTAATTTCACCAGCCAACCTTCATAAAAAATATCCGTGAGTGCCGGGTCGACAACAAGTTTAAATGGAGACTGTCCGCCTCGATAAGTTAATTTTTGGCCTTCGGTGAGTGGATATTTATCTTCCTTGCCTTTGCTATCTAGAATACAAATGGTTTGTTGGCCTCTTGAAATAATATGGAAGTAATCGCTAGGTTTGAGAGGGTCAATAGAGGAGGAGATTTGTGTGATGGGTTTTGAAATAAACTGGCCACACATCTTGATAGTCAGATCTTTATTATCTTTCTTGTTTTCTTCGACTTCTTTTATCTCAAAAGGGAGGCCTTCATGTTTCTCTACTTTTTTCTCTGCTGCAGGTTTTATTTCGTAGGTCGCAATATCGTTAGGGAGCTGATCTAGATTAGGTAAATCGACCGCCTTACCTTCAAAGTTCTTGTGAGCGACGGCGTATTTCTGATAGATGCCAATTAAAAAGTTAGACACAAAAAGAAAAATAATAATATAAAAAATATGAGGGATTCGGATACGTGTTTTTGCCCATAATAAGAATACTTTAATTCTCGCTACCAAAAGATTTTTTTGGGTAAATGACGTTTTACTCTCATCTAAATCTGGCTCAGGAAGGTTTAAAGATTTTTTTTTATTTTTTGTATTCTCGATGACAGAATCAATATCTAGCTCAAGAAAATTTGCGTACTTTCTGACTGAGATGAGTTTGAGTTGAATGGACGCAAAACCCACTTTTTTATTTTCTTCCATTGAGATAATGTGTCGATCACTCAGGGTTAAATGACGAGCGACCTCATCAATAGAAAGATTTAAATCTTCCCTTGCCTCTTTAAGAAGATGACCGTGAATAATGATCGGATCGTTTGGCATTAATTGATTTACGAAAGTAAAGATAAAATAGTATCCTAATAGAAGTTTTTTTCAATCATTACTCAAATATATAAGTGCATGACTAATGATATGATTTATCCAATTAACGATAATTAACGGAGCGCATATGAAGGTAGAAGAAATTTTAGAGAAGGTAGTATTTAAGAGTCGCTGGATCTTAGCGCCTATGTATTTAGGTTTGGTCGGAGGCCTCTTATGTTTACTTATAAAATTTGGACAAGAATTTCTACATATTGTAATGACAGTGGTTGACACATCCGAAAGGGAAATTGTTTTATCAATTTTAGCTTTAGTGGATATGACACTTGTAGCAAACCTTCTTATTATGGTTATTTTTAGCGGCTATGAAAATTTTGTATCTAAGATTGATGTCGATAACCACGAAGATAAGCCGCATTGGATGGGTAAGGTCGATTACTCAGGATTAAAGCTTAAATTGATAGGCTCGATTGTTGCGATCTCTGCAATTGACCTTTTAAAAGCGTTTATGCATGCATCCACACCTGGGCAGATATTGACGAATACTCAAATGGCCTGGATGGTTGGTATACATATGACCTTTATTATTTCAGGCGTGCTCTTTGCGATTATGGATAAAATTGCAGAAGATACGCCGCATCACTAAATCAGATTGCAATGAAGGCTCTAAAGCAATCCGAAGTTAACGAGTTAATACAATTCCATCAGTCAGGACAGTTTCAGCTTACTGAAAAAAAAGCAAAATCTTTACTAGAAGATTTTCCGCAAGAGTTAATTTTGCACAATATATTAGGCGTAGCTCTAGAGGCACAGCAAAAATTTCAAGAAGCGGCTGATAGTTACCGCAACGCACTAAAAATTCAACCACAATTTGCAGAAATGCAATTTAATTTAGGTTCAGTTCTCTATCAATTGGGCGACGTAGCAGGCGCTATAGAGCAGTACCAAAAAGCCATTCAAATTAAATCTGATCTTGTGGTTGCTTATTTTAATCTTGGTATTGCCTATCAAAGTGAATCTCAATTCGATAAAGCTTTAAGCGCTTATCGAAAAGCGATTGAATTAGAGCCAGGATTTTATGAAGCTCACGGCAATATCGGTGCTATCCATTTATTACAAGGTGAATTCGATGAGGCAGTCAAATGTTTTCAACAATCACTGAACATTCAAGATCATGCGCGAGGCCATTTTAATTTAGGCAATGCCTATAGAAATCAAGGGCATTTAGAAGAAGCTATTCAGTCTTATCGTAAGGCCATACAGATGAGTCCTGATGATGCAGAAGTTTGTTCCGGATTAGGCGACGCTCTTTGGCATCAAGGTAGCATTGCAGAAGCTAATCAATGGCTAAGATATGCAGTTGCAATCAAGGCAGACAATCCCATCGCAAACTACAACCTTGCCATATTTTTACATGACAATAAAAAGTTTCAGGAGGCTTATGAATTTTATGGGGCGTCTCAATTCAAAGACTGGGAGGAGCGCGCTTTATACTGCTTATATAAAACAAAACAGTTTGATATTTTTGAAAAAGAATTAAATAGCGCTATTTTGAAAAAAAATACTTCTCCATTATTAGCAACGCTCTCTACACATTTTGCAAAAAACTTTAAAAAGGAAGATCGATATAAATTTTGCCCCAATCCTCTTCATTTTGTATTTCATGGCCAAGTAGATGAGTTAAAAGATTCAAAGAGTGATTTATTGCCATCATTGCTTCGTGACATCAATGAAGCTGATATTGCTGAGCGCATGCAAAGTCGACTTGTGAATGGCATCCAATCTTCAGGCAATTTATTTAAACGAAAAGAGCCTTCGTTTAAGCGATTGGCGGAAGCTATCACCGCGCTCATTAAAAAATATTATGATCAATATAAAAATGAAGACTCTATGTTTATCCAAGCATTTCCAAAAACTATAGAATTTAGTAGCTCATGGTTTGTCAAAATGCAATCGGGCGGACATCTTTCATCTCACATTCATGAAGAAGGCTGGATCAGCGGCGCAGTTTATTTAGCCATTCCTCAACAAAAAAAACATCCTGATGAAGGGGGTATTGAATTGAGTATTGACGGAGATGAATATCCCCGCATGCATGACGATTTTGAAAAGAAACTTTACCTACCTCAGGCAGGGGATGTTGTTTTTTTCCCATCCTCCGTTTTCCATCGAACTATTCCATTTAGCTCAAATGAAGAAAGAATCTGTATTGCTTTTGATTTAAAACCTGCCAACATTTAACGCTGTTGTAATCTTAATGACATTTTCTTTAAAAATTTCATGGCTACTTTAGGCTCATCAGCAAGCATCATTTCAAGATGTGCTTTTTGAATAGCAATAATTTCTGATTCGTTTGAGGTTGATATCGCCGATGCAATAGTTGGCGTTTCATTTAAAACGGCCATTTCACCAAAGTATTCATGGGCTTTTAAAGACCGTATCACTCGTCCATCTTGAATTAAATTAACTGAGCCTTGCACGATGTAATACACATTATGCTCGCGATTACCTTGCTCAAAAATCATTGTATTTTGCTGGTAAACTTTTCCGTAACGCGAAGCTAAGTAATGAATAAAAGAGCTTGAGAGAGGAATAGAGTCATCAAATAATTTTTTTAAAAGTAGCATATCTTTCTTGTGAAGTGTCGCTATCAATTCCACGCCAAGTAAATAAGAAGCAATATTTAGATAAAGCCATATCAGCGAAATGAAAAGATTTCGCATGCCGCCAAAGAATGTTCCATACGATTGACTTAAGGCTAAAAATACATCAAATGTTGAACGCAATACGAGCCATAAAAATGCTGTAAGAAGTGAGCCTAAAATAATATGTTTGGCATCAACTTTAATCGGAAAGAAAAAGCGATTAAAAAGTGTTAGAGATAAAACAACAAAGGAGAATGAGCTTATAAAATAAATCATTTGTGAATTCATAGCACTTAAGTACTCACCAAAAAAAACAGAAGCTTTTTGGAGGACCATGCCTGACAGAGTAAAGAGAAAGAATAGAAAAAGAATGCCAACGATAGCCACAATATCTCTTACCTTGCTTTTTAAAAATGAAGGATCTTCTTCGGTGGCCGAAATAATAATCAAACTTGCACGAAGTGAGCTCGTGAGTGGTGTTGCAGCCGATAACAGAATGAGGGTTCCCAAGATGCCCCAAGCTTTTGTGTGGCTCGATACTTTATAAACTTCGAGCATAATTTTTTTACTTATTTGTGGCAATAGATCGCTCGTAAGAATAGCTAATCTTCCTAAAGCAAATTCAGAATTGACTAACCAATGACTTAAGAAAAAGAAAATAAGAAGGATCATTGGAATGAGAGCAAAGAGTGAAAAAAAAGATAACGATGCAGTTAAGCCAAAGACATTGTGACGTTTACAGCCTGCAAATGTTTCTTTAAGCATAAAGACAGGAAGTGACTCGTCTTTTTTTTGATAAAGATTTTTAAAAAGAGGGTGAAGTTTAATCATGATGGCAATGCTCTATAGTCATTTGTAGCTTTCACAAGCTCGTGCGTCATTGAAGGCTCGGAAGCCGAATGACCTGCATCAGGCACCATCACAAAATTTGCATGCGGCATATTTTGATAAAGCTCATAGGCTGTGATCGGAGGACACACCATATCGTAGCGCCCTTGAATAATAACTGTAGGCACATTATTTAATTTTTTAACATCACTTAATATTTTTTTACCATCGATAAAACATTCATCTTTGATGTAATGCAGTTGAACACGCGCGCGCGCAATTTCATTTTTAATATCTTCATCAGTCAGTGTTTGATCGTCTTCAGCTTGAGGTAATAATTTTAAAAGACCGCCTTCAAATCGATTCCATGCAATTGATGCAGGACCGCTGATCTTTTCATTATTTGAAAATACAAGCTCGCTATAATTTTTTACAAGCTCACTGCGTTTAGTTTCCGGTAAAAAGTTAAGAAGCTTTTGGTGTGCTTCAGGAAAAAAAGTTTTGACCTCATCTAAGAACCAATTGAGTTCGCTTTTGCGACTTAAGAAGATGCCTCGCAGAATGAGTGCTTTGATAGTTTGCGGATATTGAGTTGCATAAGCCAATGCCAAGGCACTTCCCCATGAACCTCCAAAAATAATCCAATCCTTAATATCAAGATGTTCTCGAATCGCTTCCATGTCAGATATAAGATCTGCCGTGGTATTGCCACTCACCCCTCCTAAAGGCTTGCTTTGTCCGCAGCCCCTTTGATCAAAAAGAATGATTTGGTAGTGTTTTGGATCAAAAAATTGCCTTTGTTTGGGGTTAGTGCCACCCCCTGGGCCGCCATGAAGAAAAATAATGGGTTTTCCATAAGGATTTCCCGATAACTCCACATAAATCTTATGGCCCTGGGGTCTATCTATCCAGGTGGCATGGTAGGGTGAAATCTCTGGGTATAAGGTATGTAAAGACTCAGTTGGCATAGAAAATGTTTGGCTTTCTTATTGATTTTATTAGCTATTTTACCAAAATTTGCTTAGGGCAGGGTTTTCTTAAAAAGAGCCATAAAAAAATGTTAACAAATTGTAACTAAATTGTTGCAATTCTAAAAAAAGAGGCATATATTGCTATTCAAGCACAAGTAAAACTGTGCTGAAAGTAAGCCTTCGAATCACCTTCGAGTCTTAAACTGAAACACTTTAAAATTTATAAAGTGACAAGAGAGTTTACTTATTTTAAAACCCTTAGTAAAAACTACGGAGATTTATATGAAAATTAACAAAATCAAGTTAGCTCTTGGTTTAGTAGCTGGTCTTTCAGTGGCAATGCCAATGATCGCTTCAGCAGCTGCTGATCAAGAAAAAGCAATTGCTAATCCTGATAACTGGGCAGCACCACGCGGTGACTACACAAATCAGGCATACAGCAAATTAACTCAAATTAACCAAGGTAACGTAAAAAACCTTAAAGCAGCTTGGACATTCGCAACCGGTGTAAACCGTGGTCACGAAGGTTCTCCAGTTGTTGTTGGTAACATGATGTATGTTCATACAGCATTCCCAAACAACATCTACGCTCTTGACTTAAACGACAATCAAAAAATCGTTTGGTCTTACTTCCCAAAACAAGATCCATCAGTTCAAGCAGTTCTTTGCTGCGATAACGTGAACCGTGGTCTTGGCTATGGTGACGGTAAGATTTTCTTACAACAAAATGACGGTACTTTAGTTGCTTTAGATGCTGCATCTGGCAAAAAAGTATGGGACGTTAAAAACGTTGACCCTAAAGTCGGCGCTACAAACACTAACGCTCCTCACGTAATTAAAGATAAAGTTTTAACAGGTTGTTCTGGTGCTGAATTCGGTGTTCGTTGCTTCATTCAAGCGTACAACATCAAAGACGGTTCAGTAGCTTGGAAAGCTTACTCAACAGGTCCTGATGCTGAAGTATTAATCGGCAAAGACTTCAATAAAGACACACCACTTTACTCAGCTCTTTCAGTATATGAAGACGTAGCTGGTGGTAACAAACAAGGCGGTTCATTCAAGAAGATTGATACTGCTAAGTTAAAAGGTGGCGTAACAGATCTAGGTCTTAAAACATGGTTGAAACCACAAGCAGTTAAAGATGGTTGGCAACATGGTGGTGGCTCTGTATGGGGCTGGTGGCCGTATGATCCAAAAACAAACTTAGTGTACTACGGTACAGGTAACCCATCAGTTTGGAATCCAGATGTACGTCCAGGCGACAATAAATGGTCTATGACTGTTTTCGCACGTGACTTAAACACTGGCGTTGCACGCTGGGGTATGCAAATGACACCACATGACGAGTGGGATTACGACGGTATTAACGAAGTGATCTTATTTGACAATGGTGGTAAGACATACGCATGGCACCATGACCGTAACGGTTTTGCTTATACATGGCAAGCTGACAACGGCGTTTTAGTTGCTGCAGAAAAAGTACATCCATTTGTTAACTGGGCAACTGACGTTGACAAAAAATCTGGTGTACCTAACAAGTTAGCTACAGCATCTACACACCAAGACTACAATGCTAAGGGTGTATGCCCAGCTGCATTGGGTACAAAAGATCAACAACCAGCTTCTTACTCACCTAAGACTGGCCTTATCTACTCACCACTTAACCACGTATGTATGACATACGAACCAGTTGAGTCTAAGTATGTAGCAGGTCAACCATGGGTTGGTGCAACATTAACGATGTTTGCTGGTCCAGACGGTGTAATGGGTGGCTTTGCTGCTTATGATCCAATGACTAACAAAAAAGCTTGGTACAACAAAGAGAAGTTCTCAGCTTGGGGTGGTTCTTTAAATACTGCTTCAGACTTAGTGTTCTACGGAACTCTTGATCGTTGGTTCAAAGCTCTTGACGCTAAGACAGGTAAAGAACTTTGGAAATTCCAAGTGGGTTCAGGTGTGATTGGTAATGCATTCACATACACAAACGGTGGTAAACAACACGTTGGCGTATTATCAGGCATCGGTGGTTGGGCTGGCGTTGCAATGAACCTTGGCTTAACTAACCCAACAGACGCTCTTGGCGCTGCTGGTGGTTATGCTGAACTTACTAAGTACAATGCTGCTCCTGGCGGCGGTGCTTTAACAGTATTTAGCCTATAATTAATCGAAAGATTTTTTATAGAACTAACTGTTAGTTAGTATGTCCTATAAACACCCCGCTTTCGAGCGGGGTGTTTTTTTTATAGGATCCATGATATTTAACCGGTAAGGAAAAAGAATGTTTAAAAAAATAATGTTAATTTTATGTGCAATAAATTTATTGCAAGCAGGATCAGTATTCGCTCTAGGCCAAGATAGAGAAGACGGATTGCCTGGTATGCCATATCGAACACCCGATGAAAAAGAATTCAGAGTCTGTGCTGACCCAGAAAATATGCCTTACTCAAACCAAAAGGGCGAGGGCTTTGAAAATAAGATCGCAGAAGTATTGGCAAAAGATTTAGGCAAGGAACTTACTTATGAATTTTGGCTTGACCGCCAAGGGTACTTAAGAAATACCATTAACGCGCAACGTTGCGATGTCATTATTGGCATGGGAAGCGATGTGGATAATTTACGCACTTCTAAACCTTATTACCGTTCTGGTTACGTATTCGTATATCGAAAATCAAGTAACTACAATATTAAAGATTGGGATTCGCCAGATTTAAGAAAGGGCATCATTGGTCTTGTAGGTCAAAGCCCACCCGCAATTGCATTGCGCGATCATGATCTGATGGGGAATGCACACCCCTATCGCTTACAGCGCGATCTTAACCTGCCACCAAGCGAAATGATTGATGATTTGGTAGCAGGCAAGAATGATATTGCTATTATATGGGGGCCGATTGGTGGGTACTTTGCAAAACAATCAAAAGAGCCGCTCGTGATTGTGCCAATTCCTGAGTTTAAATCAGAACAAAATTCATTGGATACTCAAAAGGGTAAATCAGAATTTAATATTTCTGTGGCAGTACGAAAGAAAGATAAAGAGCGTATGGAAATGATTCAAGGTGCACTTGATCGAAATCAATCTAAAATTATGAAAATTTTAGATGACTTTGGAATTCCTCATTTGCAAGTGGTTCTAGACGATAAGACAGGTAAGTAAAGTTTAAAAAGTCATCCTAAAATGAGTGACTTTAGATTGAAAAATGAGTAATATTATTGTTAGGTTTTAAATTTAATAAAAGATAGAAATTTTTTATAATAGATATTTTGGAATTGAGATAGACCAAAATACAAGCAATTTTTAGGAGAAATTATGTTAGCTAGAAAAGTATTTATGTCATCACTTTTAGTTTCCTTGATGACATTTGCATGCTCAACAGAAGCAGAAGTTTCATTTGTAAAAACAACAGATGGAAGTACGTTTAAACTTGATGCAGCACTCTTTGATACGCCAGCAGCAAAAGAATTTTTATCAACTGGTAAAAATTCATATGTTGGGAATGCTGAAGCAGTTGCAAAAGGTAAAAAGATTTTTGGTATGTATTCATGTACACAATGTCACGGCCCTGATGCTAAAGGTCAAGTAGGCCCAGGCCTAGTAGGCCCAACATTCCGTTATCCTAAAGATGCAACGAATAAAGGTATGTTTGAAACTTTATGGCATGGGACAAACGGCGGTATGGGTGGAAAAGGTGTAGGCATAATGGATGCTACGGATCCTACGAATGGACTTAAGCCAGATGAAATTTTAAAAGTTATTGCATGGGTTCGTGCCCAAGGATCAATTACAGGTAACGAGTAATTTGAATTAATCTAGATAGTCTCTGGAAAAATAATAATAAGACCACTCCTGTATAATTGCAGTAGTGGTTTTTTTATTGTCTGTATTTGAGGAAGTGAAATGCATAAGATAGTGATAGTAGGTGGCGGTGCAGGCGGCTTAGAGCTTGCAACTAAATTAGGCGATACATTAGGTAAAAATAAACAAGCTGAAATCACTTTGATTGATTGCACGAAGACGCATGTATGGAAACCCCTTCTTCACGAGATTGCTGCAGGGAGTATGAACCCTGATAAGCATGAATTGGAATACATGGCGCAAGCACATTGGCATCACTTTCGTTTTCGCTTAGGCCGTATGGATCGACTCAATCGAAGTAAGAAAGAAGTATCAATTGCATCTTATATAGATGAGGATGGAAAAGAGATTATTCCAAGAAGAAGTTTTCACTACGACACATTAATTATTTCGGTAGGTAGCACGACGAATGACTTTGGCATTAAAGGTGCGTCAAAACATTCGATTGCGTTAGATACACAAGAGCAAGCTGAAGTATTTCATCAAAAATTACACCATGCTATTTTAAAAGCACAAACACAAAAGAAAATAGTACAATCTGGCCAACTCCAGGTGGTGATTGTGGGTGCTGGTGCTACAGGTGTTGAACTTGCTGCTGAGCTTCATAAAGCGACGCGTGAAATGGCAGCCTATGGGATTGATCGGATTAATCCAGATCGCGATATTAAGATATCCATTATAGAGGCGAGCACTCGATTATTGCCTGCGCTACCAAAAAAATTATCTCATTCTGTAGCGCTAGAATTAAGTAAGTTGCATGTACATCTTTATTTGGGTGAGCGTGTGACTGAAGTTTCTGCAAAAGGTATTAAGACACACACTAAAAAATTCATTTCTTCAGGCCTTGTCGTTTGGGCAGCGGGTGTCAAGGCTCCAAATTTCTTAAAGAGTATTGATGGCTTAGAAACTAATCGCATCAATCAACTAATGGTGAATAGTTCATTACAAACAACTAAGGATGATTCAATTTTTGCTTTTGGTGATTGTGCTGCATGTCCGATTGAAGGGACTGATCAATATGTTCCCCCAAGAGCGCAGGCTGCGCATCAACAAGCAAACCTTCTTTTTAAGAGTATGAAGTTGCGTGTTAAAGGAAAAACACATTTACCTCGCTATGTGTATAAAGACTATGGCTCACTTGTTAACCTTGGGACATATTCAACCGTCGGTAATTTAATGGGCTCTATCATAGGAGATTCTATGTTTATTGAAGGAATCATTGCTCGATTGATGTATCAATCACTTTATAAAATGCATTTAATCGCTTTACATGGATTCGTGAGTACGGCATTGCAGACCTTGGCTCGAATGATTACTCGCAGAACAGAAGCTCAAGTAAAACTTCATTAGTTAATTTATAAAAGAACTCATAAATGAAAATTGGTATTCTTAAAGAAATCGTTGATGGAGAAAATCGTGTAGCTATCACGCCTGAAATTGTTAAAAAATTAATTCAAATGAAATGTGAAGTATTTATCGAAAAAGATGCGGGAGTAAATGCGCATATTTCAGACCAGGCATTTATAAATGAAGGTGCAATAGTTGAATCCAAGAGTAAAGTCATCGACACAGAAATTATTCTTAAGGTGCGCGCACCAAGTCACGATGAAATTAAATCTCTTAAAAAAGACACTATTATTGTTGGTTTGCTGGAGCCTTTTAATTACCCATTAAAAGAAGTCATGGCTAATCAAGGCTTAACATGTTTTGCGCTCGAAGCACTTCCAAGAAACTCGAGAGCTCAAAGCATGGATGTTTTATCTTCACAAGCAAATATCTCTGGTTATAAATCGATACTATTAGCTACGCAATTTTATAAAAAATTTATGCCTATGCTTATGACAGCAGCTGGCACAGTGAAAGCTGCTCGAGTTTTGATTTTAGGCGCTGGTGTTGCTGGACTTCAAGCGATTGCAACCGCAAAAAGATTAGGCGCTATTGTGGAGGCTTCTGATGTGAGGCCTGCAGTTAAAGAACAAATCGAATCACTAGGTGCAAAATTTATCGATGTTCCATTTGAAACAGATGAAGAAAAAAATATTGCGTCAGGGCAAGGTGGATATGCTCAAAAAATGCCTGCAGCATGGTTAAAAAGACAGGCAAACGTTGTATCAGAACATGCAATGAAAGCAGATATTGTCATTACATCAGCACTTATTCCTGGCATGTTTCCCCCAGAGCTCATTTCTAAGGATACTGTAGAGGGTATGAAGCAAGGTTCCGTCATTATTGATCTTGCAGCGGGTACAGGGCAAGGCGGTTGTGGTAATTGTCCATTAACTCAAGCAGATCGAGTCATTGAACATAAAGGCATCACTATTGTGGGCTATACAAATCTTCCAAGCTTAGTGAGCCATGATGCATCGGTGCTTTTTGCAAAGAATGTATATGAATTTTTAAAATTATTAATCAATGCCGATGGAAAGCTAGAGATTAATTATGATGATGAATTGCTAAGCGCATCATTAATGGCACGCGAAGGTAAGCTCTTTAATGAGAGAAAGGTAAACATATAATGGATTTAATGACTATCCAAAACATTTCAATTTTTGTATTGGCTGTATTTGTTGGTTATCACGTTGTGTGGAACGTCACACCTGCTCTGCACACACCTCTTATGTCTGTGACTAATGCTATTTCTGGCATAGTGATTGTAGGTGCAATCTTACAAGCCGTCCCTATCAATGATCATGAAATTAACTTAACCAGTGTATTAGCATTCACTGCGATATTACTCACTTCAGTTAATATCTTTGGTGGATTTATGGTGACAAAAAGAATGTTAGATATGTTTAAAAAGAAAGAACGTACCAACAAAGATTAAATCATGGCTTCATTATTATATTTATTATCGGCAGTATTATTTATCTTTTCTCTTAAAGGGCTCTCCTCACCTAAAACATCGAGACTAGGAAATACACTCGGTATGATTGGAATGGCAGTTGCAATTTTAACTACATTTAATATTGGGGATAACTTAATTGTTCCTATGGTAGGTATTGCAATATTAATTGGTGCATTGATTGGAATCTTTGCAGCCAAAAAAGTTGAGATGACGAGCATGCCTGAGCTTGTCGCTTTAATGCATTCCTTTGTAGGATTAGCAGCCGTGCTCATTGCAATTGCTGCAGTATTTAATACAAACGATGTTCATAGTGATGCTCAGAGAATTGAGTTATGTATTGGTGCTTTTATTGGTGCTATTACGTTTTCAGCTTCAGTCGTTGCATTTGGAAAGCTTTCTGGAAAATTCAGTGCAAAAATGATTCAATTTAAAGGCCAGCATCTTTTTAATCTATTTTTATTTATTGCAATGATTTCAGCAGGAATCTTTTTTTATAGTACACACAATACCTCTATATTTCTTTTGATGTGCTTTATTGCATTTGTACTTGGAGTGACTCTTATTATTCCAATCGGTGGTGCAGATATGCCGGTTGTAGTGTCGATGCTGAATAGTTATTCAGGCTGGGCTGCCGCAGGTATCGGGTTTTCACTTAACAACTCTGTTTTAATTATTGCAGGTGCATGTGTGGGTGCCTCAGGCGCAATTCTTTCTTACATTATGTGTAAAGCAATGAATCGTTCTATTGTTTCTGTGTTGTTAGGGGGTTTTGGTGCTGACATTACTGTATTAGACGATTCTAATCAAAGTCAAAAAATATCAAAATCAGGCTCGGTTGAGGATGTTGCATTTTTATTATCGAATGCAGATTCAGTAATTATTGTGCCTGGGTATGGTTTAGCTGTAGCAAGAGCTCAACATGCTTTACAAGAATTAACTACAAAACTTATCAGTAAAGGTATTAAGGTTAAATATGCAATTCATCCAGTCGCAGGAAGAATGCCTGGACATATGAATGTACTTTTAGCCGAAGCGGACGTTCCTTACGAGATGATTGTTGAAATGGAAGACATTAATAATGAGTTTGGTGAAACAGATGTTGTCCTTGTGATAGGAGCGAATGATGTTGTTAATCCACAAGCGAAAAAACCTGGTAGTCCTATTTATGGCATGCCTATTCTAGAAGCTTATAAAGCGAAGACTATTATTGTAAATAAACGTTCAATGTCTCCAGGTTATGCAGGGCTGGATAATGAATTATTTTATTTAGATAAAACTATGATGGTATTTGGAGATGCAAAAAAAGTTACTGATGACATTGTTAAAGCAATAGATTAAGTCTGTTAGTTTTATATTATTTTTTTATAATGCTTATAGATTGAAAGCATTGTGATACTCACAAATAAACCTAAAAGAATGATAATAGTATTGATCGAAAGTTCTTCTCTTACCATCCAGGTGTAAGTTCCACTCAACAATAATATTCCAATGTTCTCATTAAAATTTTGCACCGCAATTGAATGGCCTGCACCAATCAGTAAATGACCTCGGTGTTGTAAAAGTGCATTGAGTGGCACAATAAAGAATCCACTTAATGCGCCAATCAGTAAAAAGATAAGAGCCGCGATATACCAATCATGAATTACAACCATACTTATAACAAAGCCACCCATAAGAATCCCTGCAGGAAGAACTCTCACAGAATCTTTAAGGCTGATATACCTCGCTGCAATGACTGATCCAATGGCAATACCAAAAGCAACCATGGCAGTTAAGCGCGTAGATTCTTCTAAATTAAATTGCAGTGCGTAACCTGCCCATGCAATTACAATAAGTCTCAATGAAGCACCGGCGCCCCAAAATAGTGTAGTGACTGCGAGTGATAACTGACCTTCCGGATCTTTCCATAACACTTTAAATGCATGCCAGAAGTCTTTCATCATAAATAAAGGATTTTTAGTAGGTAGCTTATGGTCAATAGCTAACGCTGGAATATAGCGGTTAAAAATTGCTGCCAGTAAATAAAGCCCTGTAATCATAATGATGGCGACCAGAGGATCAAATTGGGAGAGTGCACCGCCAATGATAGAACCTAAAATAATGGCAAATACAGTCGAACCTTCCATCCATCCGTTAGCCATGACAAGATCTTTAGGTGGAAGAAGTTCAGTCAAGATACCGTATTTAGCTGGAGAATAGGCAGCAGCGCCGACTCCCACAATTGCATACGCGTAAAGTGGCTGCATACCTAACAACATAGATAGGCTTCCTATAAATTTAATCGCGTTAGAATAAAACATCACACGACCCTTGGGGTATGCATCCGCAATGCCA
>BJGS01000024.1:14780-16284 GCA_014190615.1 Methylophilaceae bacterium | reverse complement strand
TCGTGATCACCGCTTAAAATTTTTCGGATAAATGATTTTCTGGAAAGCCCTACAAGAAGAGGAAACTTTAAAGACTGAAATGATTCAAGATTTTGTAGGAGCGTTATATTGTGTTCAAAAGTTTTTCCGAAACCAAATCCTGGATCTAATATTATGCGCTCACTATTAATACCTTCTGTTATTAAACTATCTGTGCGCTCATCTAGAAATGATTTCACTTCATTTACCACATCTTGATAAGTTGGATTAAGTTGCATCGTCTTAGGTGTGCCTTGCATATGCATTAAGCAGAGACCCACATTCGATTTTTTAATAACATCGATTGCGCCTGGTTGCTGAAATGCGAACACATCATTAATCATTGCAACACCCATATCAATGACCTGCTCCATAACTTTGGGTTTATATGTATCTACGGAAATGACAATGTTGGAATTTTTTTTTAAAGCTTTGATGATAGGTACGATCCGTTTTAACTCTTCATCTGCACTTACAGGATCTGATCCAGGCCGTGTGGACTCGCCACCAATATCAATGATATCAGCACCCTCTTCGATCATTTTTTCAGCGCGCTTTAAAGCTTCATTAAAATCTAGGTATTGACCGCCATCTGAAAATGAATCGGGTGTGATATTTAAGATGCCCATAACGAGCGGGCGATTTAAATCATTGGAATGTTTGTTTAATTGAAGCATGGTAAAAAAACAAAGGCTAGATTAACTAGCCTTGATTTCATTTAGCTCTTAGCGCTTGGTTGAGGAACCACGGCTACCTTAGTACCTGAAGATCCTTTATCACTCTTAGGTGGGTTAGGTGTTTGTTTGGGTTTTGGCGGTCGCACTTTTTTACCCGCCATAATGTCATTAATCTGATCGGCATCGATCGTTTCATATTCAAGCAATGCTTTGGCCATAGCTTCAACCTTGCGGCGATTTTTTTCAAGCAGTTTTCTAGCGACAGTATATTGCTCGTCAAGAATACGTCGAATCTCAGCATCTACTTTTTGTTGTGTGGCTTCAGAAATTGTTTTAGATGACATAGCACCAAAGAATGAGTCCTGATCTTGTCCGACATAAACCATCGTACCTAATTTATCTGACATACCATAACGCGTCACCATATCACGTGCTAACTTTGTGGCACGCTCAAAATCATTTGATGCGCCTGTCGACATTTGTTTCATGAATACTTCTTCAGCAATACGTCCGCCAAAGAGGATTGAGATCTCTTCTAACATCTTGTTCTTATAATTACTGATGCGATCAAACTCTGGTAATTGCCATGTGAGTCCAAGCGCCCAACCGCGTGGCATAATCGTTACTTTATGCACAGGGTCAGCATGCGGTAATAGTTTCGCTACCACTGCATGACCAGATTCATGGTAAGCCGTATTCATACGCTCTTCTTCTCGCATAACGAGCGACTTTCTTTCAGGGCCCATAAAGATTTTATCTTTAGCGTCTTCAAAATCTTGCATATCTACCGTACGTTTATTGCGACGTGC
>BJGS01000024.1:0-14174 GCA_014190615.1 Methylophilaceae bacterium | reverse complement strand
GAACTCAACAATTTCTGTGACTTCCTCTTTAGCTTCATCACATCCCGCGACATCAGCAAACGTCGTTTGATTATTGGTTTGATCAAGTTGTCTTGCTTTACTTTTGCCAAATGAAAATGGACCACCCCCTTTGGAGCCGCCTTGCATTTGACGCATAAAGAAAATCCATACGCCCACTAAAAGAATCATCGGGAACCATGAAATAAAAATACTCATTAACACCGACTGTTGCTCTTCAGCTTTAGCTTCAACGACAACATTATTTTTTAAGAGATCGGATACCAACCAAGGGTCTGTAGGAGCGTAAGTATTAAATTTCTTACCCTCGCTCGTTACACCTTTAATTCTATGGTTATCAATTTCAACTTTGGCAATTTTGCCCTCTTTGACTTGCTCCATAAACTGAGAGTAGACAAGCGCTGTGTCAGTTTTCGAAGATCCTGAAAACTGATTAAAGATAGTCATAAGAATGAGTGCGATCGCAACCCAGATGGCAATACTTTTTAGTGTGTTGTTATTCAATTGATGGATGACCTCGTATCATCTAATTTAATCATTTAATTTTAAACCTAATTCCTATACTTCTTTATGACTTTTTAAGCTTTTGCAAAACCTAACAAATAAACCTCACTACTTCGATCACGGGATGCTTTAGGCTTTACTGTGATCACTTTTTCGAATTCAGGACGCATCTTTTTGACTAACTCATCAAAGTCAGCGCCAACAAAAGCTTTGACAAGAAAATGGCCGCCTGGTTTCAACCATTTCAAAGAAAAGTCTAAAGCAAGCTCGGTTAAGTAGATTGCGCCAGGCTGGTCGACTGTCTTGATACCTGTAATATTGGGGGCCATATCTGAAATTACAAGGTCTATCGGTGAATTATTTAAGTAGCTCTCCAGCTCTCTTAAAGGAGCCTCTTCTCTGAAGTCGCCTTGGATGAAATCAACCCTTGGAATAGGATCCATAGGCAGCAAATCCATGGCAATAATACGGCCATTACCCTGTAAGAGTTTTGAGGCCACTTGAGACCAACTGCCTGGGGTCGAACCTAAATCTACGACATTCATACCAGGCTTAATGAGGCGATATTTCTCATGAATTTCCATGAGCTTATAAGCGGCTCTTGAACGAAAACCGTCTTTTTGTGCTTGTTTGACGAAGGCATCATTGACATGCTCTTGCATCCAAGCCTTGCTAGTTCTTGTTCTTTTCATCTGTTAAAATCGATTCTTTATCAACGAATTCCCTCATTTTGAACTCAAAAGCCATTGCATACCTTCGAAGCTTAGCCCACACATTAAATCCAGTAGTAAGAATTGGCAATAAGGGTTTATCAGCCTCTGTTATCAAAGAAATTGAGCTTAATCTTAATGCTCATGAGTTGATTAAAATTAAAATTCAAAATGATGATAGATCAGTTCGAGAGTCAATGTTAAGTGAAATATGTGAGGCACTTAAAGCAACGGCTGTGCATCATATCGGCCTACAAATTATTGTTTATCGCGCAGCAACTGAACCTAAGATTACGCTACCTAAGTAACTATCTAATTTTTAGTATCGCGAAAACGCCTAAGAAGCATTCCAGCAAATATGCAATATTTGAAATGCCATGCCATGTGGAAAATCGATCCGCAAATACACTTTCCATCACATCTTTTGGCATCGCTTCTAATTTAAATTTTTCCACAAGTGGGTTAATGCCTAAATGACTTACAAGAATCAAAATAAGCATGAGTAAAACAAGCCAGAAAAAACCTTGTTTTAATGCGTTTGTCCCATATTGATAAACGCGCTGAATGAGCAAGTAGATGCTACTTGCCATGCCTACGTAAGCCATCATTTTGAAAAGCTGACCTGCAATGTTTCCTGCGAGTTGCGCCTCAGGAATTATTTTAAATAATTCATAAGCCACAATACCCAATACCCACAAACCACCGATCCAAAAGGTTGCGGTAATGACTGCTAAATTTTCTAACCACTGTTTCATAGTGTTTTTAGTTTAATACACATTTAGGATTAATTTAAAGATACTTTACATCTAATATTTCATAAGACTTAGCACCGCCAGGTGTATTCACTTCAGCGATATCGCCTACCGCTTTGCCAATAAAGGCTTTTGCAATGGGTGAATTAATTGAAATCTTTTTATGTTTAATATCAGCTTCATCGTCACCTACTATTTGATAGATTAAGATATCTTCAGTATCAAGATCTTGCGCTTCAACAGTTGAACCAAACACACATTGACTTTCACCTACAATCGAAGAAGGATCAATCACCATGGCAGTAGAAAGTTTAGCTTCAATTTCTGCTATGCGACCCTCAATAAAACTTTGACGCTCTTTAGCAGATTCATATTCAGCATTCTCAGACAAGTCACCTTGTGCTCTTGCTTCTGAGATGGCCTGAATGATATTGGGGCGATCAACACTCTTTAAGCGCTGGAGCTCTTCTTTGAGCTGTTCAGCACCTTTAATGGTCATGGGTATTTGTTTAAGCATATTCATTCCTATTAAAACAAAAACCACGCTCTTTGGATGGAGTGTGGTTTATAAAAATTGAGTGTATTTTAACTGAGTTCTTTATGCAAGCTTTGGATGGATCTCACCGAAATCTCTTCCACAAAATTCATGCCAATACATGCAGCTTTAGCGCCCGCAATCGTCGTGTAATAAGTCACCTTATTTTGTAGCGCAAATCTGCGAATCTCGTAAGAGTCTGAAATCGCTCGCTTATCTTCTGTCACATTCACAATAAAAGAAATTTCATTATTTTTAATCATGTCAACAATATGAGGCCTACCTTCTGCAACTTTATTTACAGACACAACATGAAGCCCTGCATCCGTCAGAGCTTTTGCAGTCCCTTTTGTAGCGACAATCTGAAAGCCTAATTTATCTAATGATTTTGCAATCTCAACGACTTTATGATGGTCTTCACGACGCACACTGAGAAAAGCTTTTCCATCCTTAGGTAATTTTGTTGACGAACCTAATTGAGACTTAATAAAAGCTTCTGCAAATGTTTTTCCTAAGCCCATCACTTCGCCCGTTGATTTCATCTCTGGCCCCAAAATCGTATCGACGCCTGGGAATTTAATAAAAGGAAACACAGCCTCTTTGACAGAGAAGAATGTAGGCACAATTTCTTTCGTGACCTTCTGTGATTTAAGGCTCATACCCACCATAGCGCGTGCTGCAATTTTAGCTAACTGTAATCCGCATGCTTTAGAAACAAAAGGTACAGTTCGAGAAGCTCTTGGGTTAACTTCTAAAACATAAATGACATCGCCTTGAATCGCAAATTGCACATTCATAAGGCCGACAACGTTCAGCGCCTTTGCCATCTGAACCGTTTGCTTTCTTAATTGATCTTGAATTTTTTTAGACAGGCTATAAGGTGGCAGAGAGCACGCTGAGTCACCTGAATGCACACCTGCTTGTTCAATATGTTCCATGATGCCGCCAATGATGACATCGGTACCATCTGATAAGGCATCCACATCCACCTCAAGGGCATCATTTAAAAATCGATCGAGCAGCACCGGAGACTCATGGGAAACTTTGACTGCCTCCCTCATGTATCTCTCAAGCTGCGCTTGCTCATGCACAATCTCCATGGCACGACCACCTAAAACATAACTTGGTCTCACCACAAGAGGATAGCCAATGTCTTCAGCTAAACGAATCGCATCTTCAGGCGTTCTCGCAGTCCGGTTAGGTGGCTGTTTTAAGTTAATCGCTTGCAGCATTTTTTGGAAGCGCTCACGATCCTCTGCCATATCAATCGCATCTGGTGTGGTACCGATAATTGGTACGCCTGCTTTTTCTAAATCTTTTGCTAACTTCAAAGGTGTTTGCCCGCCATATTGCACAATGACACCAAATGGTTTTTCAATAGCAACAATTTCTAATACATCCTCAAGTGTGACGGGCTCAAAATAAAGTCGATCTGAAGTATCGTAATCAGTAGATACCGTTTCAGGATTACAGTTCACCATGATAGTTTCATAGCCATCTTCACGTAATGCTAGAGCTGCATGCACACAACAATAATCAAACTCAATACCTTGACCAATACGATTAGGTCCGCCACCTAAGACAATAATTTTCTTTCTGTCTGTAGGGTTAGCTTCGCATTCTTCTTCATAGGTCGAATACATATATGCAGTATGGGTTGAAAATTCTGCCGCACATGTATCTACGCGTTTATACACCGGTCTCACGTGATGCTTATGGCGATAATTTCTTACGTCTTCTTGTTTTACTTTTAAAAGTGTTGCTAGTCTTCGATCAGAAAATCCTTTTTGTTTTAAATGAAATAAATTTTCTTTTGATAAATCTTTGAGTGAGGTTCCTGATAAATCTTTTTCGATATCGATGATATTTTTAATTTGATGGAGAAACCACGGGTCAATATTAGAATGCTCAAACACGTCTTCAATTGACATACCTAATCTAAACGCATCCCCAACATACCAAATACGTTCTGGTCCCGGCTCTCTCATTTCTTTAATGATGAGATCTTGATCGGTTGTTTTCTCATCTAAACCATCTGCGCCAATCTCAAGACCTCGTAATGCTTTTTGGAAGGACTCTTGAAAAGTTCTTCCTATTGCCATCACCTCACCCACAGATTTCATTTGTGTTGTGAGCCTTGAATCAGCTTGTGGAAATTTTTCGAATGCAAATCGTGGTACTTTGGTGACCACGTAATCAATACTCGGCTCAAAAGAAGCTGGGGTTGCGCCGCCTGTAATTTCATTTCTTAATTCATCTAATGTAAAGCCCACTGCTAATTTTGCTGCAATTTTTGCAATGGGAAATCCGGTGGCCTTAGAAGCTAATGCAGACGAGCGAGATACACGCGGATTCATTTCAATCACAATCATGCGCCCATCTTTTGGATTGATTGCAAACTGCACATTAGATCCACCCGTATCAACACCAATCTCTCGAAGAACTGCAATCGATGCGTTACGCATGATTTGATATTCTTTATCGGTAAGCGTTTGTGCAGGAGCTACTGTAATCGAGTCGCCTGTATGGACGCCCATGGGGTCTAAATTTTCAATGGAGCAAATAATAATACAATTATCTTGAGAGTCGCGAACCACTTCCATCTCATATTCTTTCCAGCCAAGAAGAGACTCTTCGATAAGAAGTTCTTTGGTAGGAGATGCGTCAAGTCCTCTTTCACAAATCGCAATAAACTCTTCACGGTTGTATGCAATGCCGCCGCCGCTTCCGCCCATCGTAAACGATGGTCGAATGATCGCCGGATAACCAATACCCGCCTGAACTTGAATTGCTTCTTCAAGGCTATGCGCAATGGCTGACTTGGCAGATCCTAAGCCAATTCTAGTCATAGCTTCTTTAAATTTTTGTCTGTCTTCAGCTTTATCGATCGCTTCTTTTGATGCGCCAATCAATTCGACTTTATATTTTTTCAGAACGCCATGCTTATCTAAATCGAGAGCACAATTAAGTGCAGTCTGTCCACCCATGGTGGGAAGCAGTGCGTCCGGTTTTTCTTTTGCAATAATCTTTTCGACGATCTGCCAATTAATCGGCTCAATATAAGTTGCATCAGCCATCTCAGGATCTGTCATGATGGTTGCCGGATTAGAATTCACAAGAATCACTCGATAACCTTCTTCTCGCAGGGCTTTACATGCTTGCGCACCTGAATAATCAAACTCACATGCTTGACCAATGACAATAGGTCCTGCGCCGATGATGAGTATAGATTTAATATCTTTACGCTTTGGCATGATGACTTTTCTTTTTTTCTATAAGATCAATAAAGTGATCAAACAAGTAACTCATTTCAGATGGACCTGGGCTCGCTTCAGGATGACCTTGAAAACTAAATGCTGGTTTATCTGATCTTTCGATGCCTTGCAAACTTCCATCAAAGAGAGACTGATGTGTAGCAACTAAATGTTTAGGTAATGATGTTTGGTCAACAGTGAAGCCATGATTTTGGCTAGTAATAAATACGCGTTTTGTTTTTAAATCTTGGACGGGGTGATTA
Organism: Methylophilaceae bacterium; assembly: GCA_014190615.1. GTDB lineage: Bacteria > Pseudomonadota > Gammaproteobacteria > Burkholderiales > Methylophilaceae > Methylopumilus. Next base: position 8,138 of record BJGS01000024.1, on the reverse strand, counting down.
GCGCCGTGATGTCCAAATTTCATCTTAGATGTTTTGGCGCCGCTCGCTAACGCTAAAAGTTGATGCCCTAAACATATCCCAAAAGTTGGATACCCGTCATCGACTAATTGTTGAATGGCATGGATGGCATAATCACATGGCTCAGGATCTCCGGGTCCATTCGATAAAAATACACCGTCGGGTTTTAAGCGAACAATTTCTTCATAGCTTGTTTGTGCAGGAACAACGGTCACCTTGCATCGTCTTGAAACTAACATTCTTAAAATGTTTTTCTTGATGCCATAGTCAAAAGCTACAACATTGTAATGAGATTCTTTTTGGTTGCTATACCCTTCAGACAGTGTCCACTCACCTTGATCAAATGTATAAGCTTTTTTGCAGCTCACCACTTTTGCAAGATCCATACCAGAAAGTCCTGGAAAGCCTTTAGCTTCTTGATGTGCTTTTTGATCATCTTCAGGCTCAGCCATAATGCAGCCTGCTTGAGAGCCATGCTCTCTTAAGTGTCTTGTAAGTTTTCTTGTATCAATATTAGCAATCGCAACAATGTGATTTACTTTTAAATATTCGGAAAGTGTTTGCTCGCTTCTAAAGTTACTATCAATCATCGCTAAATCTCGAATGATTAAACCACTGGCATAGACTTTGTCAGATTCTATGTCTTCTTGGTTAACGCCTACATTACCAATATGAGGGCAGGTGAGCGTAACGATCTGTTTTGTATAAGAAGGGTCGGTTAGAATTTCTTGATAACCTGTCATGGAAGTATTAAAAACAACTTCGCCTGTGGTTAAACCTGGGGCACCAATTGAAATACCTCGAAACTTAGTTCCGTCTGCAAGCACTAACACTGCCGACATATTTCGCGACAAAATGGTTCTCCAGTATTTGCGAATTCAAGGGTTTGGGCGCTGGATATACAAAACGGGAGAAGTTTTTAGCAGCTCCCGTTTCAAATATCGTAGATATTATAGTCGATTTAGCGCCTTATTTCAACGCACTAAAGTACGATAAATGGGTTTAAGTGTCGCTGAGTCCTAAGACTTTTTGCATGTCAAAAAGACCTGTTTTTTGATGTGACAAAAACTTAGCCGCCCTAAGTGCTCCCTTAGCGAATGTCGCTCGGCTGGAAGCCTTATGAGTTAATTCTATACGCTCACCTGAGCCTGCGTATAGCACTGTATGGTCACCCACAATGTCACCACCCCGAATGGTTGAGAAGCCTATAGTGGTTTGCTTGCGTTCGCCTGTGTTTCCAAAACGCTCATACTGCGCATCTTTTTTAAGATCTCTACCACTTGCTTTTGCAACAGCCTCGCCTAATCTTAAGGCGGTCCCTGATGGTGCGTCAATTTTGTGTCTATGATGCACTTCAATAATTTCAATATCAAAATCATCCTTCAAAAGTTGAGTTGCTTTTTCAACAAGTGAAATTAATAAATTAACCCCCACGCTCATGTTGGGTGCAAAAACAATAGGTATATTTTTTGAAGTATCGAGGATCATTTTCTTTTCTTGATCTGAAAATCCAGTAGTACCAATGACGTATTTCACATGATGCGCTTCACATAATTTCAAATAACCCATACTCGCTTCAGGTCTCGTAAAATCAATGAGCACGTCCGCAGATGAAATAACTTTTTCAATATCATGATCAATTTTAACGCCAGTGACAATTCCCATAGCTTCGCCAGCATCACGGCCTAATTTATCGCTCGACTTATGATCAATCGCTGCTACAAGCACTAACTCTTTATCCAAAGAGATTTCTTGAATAAGACTTTGGCCCATACGGCCTGAGGCACCTACGATAAGAACATTTATTTTACTCATATGATTAGAATCCTATTTTTTCTAACATTAAATCAAAGTAACTTGCATCAGTTTCTGCAGGCAACGGTTTCGTATTTTCCCCTTTTGCAGGTTCTGGTTTTTTAACCTCGGGTTCTTTTTTAATTTCAACTTTTAATGGTGCTACTTCCGTCTGAGGTTTCTTCATCTCAGGCTCTGCTGCTTTCACTGGCTCTGTAAGTTTTCTTTCTTCTACAGGCACTTCTTTTTTAGTGGGAACTACTTTCTCTAATGGTTTTTCATCATCTTCCCAAAATTTTAATCGATCAAGCATACCTTTTTCTTTTTGTGCTGGCGGTTGATCGGTCGTATTATTTTTTACAGACACTGCCTCTTGACGCAATTCATTTGCATTATCTGCGCTTGCAGAAGCTGGAATGACATCACCCTTTACCTTAGCAAGTAAATCTTTTTCAAACATCAAGATGACTCTTCTTTTTTCAATGATCGCGCCATCTTTTTCCATTTGATAAAAATAATCCCATTGATCTTTATGGAAACTATCGGTAATCAAGGGTGTTCCCATCACAAAACGCACTTGTGTTTTTGTCATGCCTGGCTTTAATTGCATCATCATTTTTGACGTCACTAAATTGCCTTGTTGGATCGGCATTTTGTAGGGCTTAATAGAGGGTAAAGAAGAAGAGCACGCAGTGAATAAAAGACTTAAAATCAGGAGGAATATACGCATTTTTATAACTTTAAACATAATGCGTATTAATATAACATGCTAGGCATTATTCAAAATACTTCATGATGTAATTTTTAGGGTGATTCTATGGGGCAAGATCATAAAGATTTAAAAAAATCAGGGCTTAAAGCAACGCTTCCCAGACTTAAGATCTTAAGTCTTTTTGAGCACAGCGAAGCTAGGCATCTTTCTGCTGAGGACGTGTATAAGCTCTTAATTAAATCTGAAGAAGATGTGGGGCTTGCAACCGTGTATCGTGTATTGACTCAATTTGAACAAGCCGGTCTTTTATTGCGCCATCATTTTGAAAGTGATAAAGCTGTGTTTGAATTAAGTGATTCTCAACATCATGACCACATTGTATGCATACAATGTGGTCATGTAGAAGAATTTTGTGATGACGAGATTGAAAAAAGACAGAAATTAATAGCTACTAAAAAAGGATTTACCATCCAAGAGCATTCGCTTTATATCTATGCTGAATGCAATAAAAATCCCTGCCCCAACAAAGCTTAAGCCTGAAGCATTTCCTTCGCATGTTCTCTCGTTGTATCCGTAATCGATATGCCGCCTAACATACGAGCAATTTCATCAACACGCATCTTCTCATCCATTAAATGGATATGACTCAGTGTTTGATTATTTTCTTGTGTTTTAGATACTCTATAATGATGAATTGCGAGCGATGCCACCTGAGGGAGATGCGTAATCACTAAAACCTGTCTTTGATCGTGACTACCTAATTCTTTTAATAGCTTACCTACAATTTCTGCAACACTGCCGCCAATCCCTACATCGACTTCATCGAAAATCATACATGGTACATTCGCCTTTGAAATGGAGGCGACTCGAATTGCAAGACTTAAACGAGAAAGCTCGCCGCCTGAAGCTGCTTTATGAATAGGTCTAGCTTCAGCCCCCAAATGAGGTGCCGCCAAAAATTCAATTTGCTCTAATCCATGAAGCGATGGTTCTTGGGGCGTTAATTTCACTTCAAAACGGCCATGACTAAAAGATAATTTTTGCATAGCATCTGTAATGTTTTGACCTAAAGTCTCAGCTGCTTTTTTACGTGCTTGGGTTAATAAATCTGCTTTTTGATTAAATGCTTCAAGCGCCACTTTTTCCTTTGCATCAATGCCATCATCAGACTGAAAAGATTCAAGCTCATCCATACGTGCTTGCCAACTAATTAATGTGGCTTCAAATTCTTCAGTTTTAATACGATGCTTTCTACCAAAATTATGGATAGCCTGTATGCGAGCCTCAATGTCTTTTAATCTTTCAGGATCTAAATCGACTTTCTGCAAATAACGATTAAGGGATCGAATCAGCTCTTCAGTTTGAATATGAATCGAATCAATCAGATCAGAAGATTCTTTTAATTTCTCATCAATAGCCACTGAGTGAGAAATTTTTTGTTGCACTAAATGAAGTCGATTCGAAATTGCAGTATCGTCTTTTTCTAACACCTCAATACAAAAATTAATATTTTCAATCAGCTCATTGCCATGAGACATCATCGAATGATCTTGCTGTAAAGTTTCCCAATCAATAAAAGTAAATGCAAGTTGTTTTAACTCTCTTAATTTGTCTCTTAATTCTGCAAGTTCGTCACTATAGATTTGAGCATTTTTTTCGTATTCAATTTTTTGTATATGAAGCTTATGCCATGTTTGATAAAGACGATATGTCTCTGCTGCGAGATCATTGTGACCACCGAAGTTATCTAATATTTGTCTTTGCGAACTTAGTTTTAAAAGGGAATGATGAGAGTTTTGGCTATAGATATCGACCAATGATTCTCCCAATTCCTTTAACTGTTGAAGTGTGGCTACTTTGCCATTTATAAAAGCTCTTGATTTGCCATCCGCATGAATAACTCTTCTTAAAATAAGCTCAGCATTCTCGGATTCAAGTTCGTTTTCTTGAAGCCAATCGATGACTTCATTATTATGTTGGATATCAAAGATCGCGCTGATATCTGCTTTATCTTGATGGAGCCTGACCACTCCACCTTCATTTCTCTGTCCAAGCGCTAAAGACAATGCGTCAATCAAAATAGATTTACCAGCGCCTGTTTCTCCTGTTAGTGCTGAAAAACCAGATTTAAAATCTAAGCTCATTTTGTCAACGATGACAAAATCAAGAATAGATAAATTAAGCAACATAGTTTTAAATTAACCCCAATTTAATTTTTTTCTTAGCATCTCGAAGTAACAATAATCTTTAGGATGTAAGAGTGTAATCATTTTTTCTGCGCGTTTAATTTCCACACGATCATGAAGCTCAAGCTGGACTTTAAGTTGCCCATCAATGCTTAAGTAAGACTCATCCATGTTTACCACGTCAATTTCAATGGTGCTTTTGCTATTCACAGCAATGGGGCGGTTACTTAATGTATGAGGGCTAATGGGCACAATCGATATTGCCTCTAATTCGGGGTGAAAGATAGATCCGCCTGCAGAAAGTGCGTAAGCAGTTGTCCCTGTCGGTGTTGATACTACAAGTCCATCTGATCGTTGTTTATGGACAAAACTTCCGTTAATGGAAACTTCTAATTCAATTAAACGGGAACCACTTCGAACCACAGCATCGTTAAGCGCTAACGACTCATAGATACATGTCGAACCTCTAAAAATTTTGGCATTCAAGAGCATTCTTTTATCTTTGTAAGACGAGCCTTGAAATATTTCATCAATCGATTCAAGCATATTGCTTGTATTCAAATCTGCTAAAAATCCAAAACGTCCTTGGTTAATGCCTATCAATGGAATATCAAAATTTACAAGAGATCTAGCAACACCAAGCATGGTGCCATCGCCACCCACAACAATAGCAAGATCGGCTTGCTTTCCAATATCATCTAAATGAATTGACTTGAATGCTTGGTAATTTCCGGACTGATGTGTTTTGGCCTCAATAAAGATATTGATCTGTTTTTGAGTCAAATATTGAGCAAGCTCTAAAAGCTGCGACTTAATGTCAGAAGATTCGCTGCCGCTCTCATATTTTCCAATAATTGCGACTGATTTAAAGAGACTTTCCATAATTGAATTAAAGCATACTTAAGACGAAAGAATATATAGCAATTTAATAAAGAAAAACTTAGTATATAGGCATTCATTTACAAAACTGCTGCGTGTTAGAATGCCTTATTAGACCTTGAAACTTAGGCTTTGCAGACTATTTTAAAGCATATCGATTTATATGAATAACTCTATTTAATAATGTTAGATAAACGCGCCCAAATTCTTTTAAAAACCCTCATTGAGCAACACATTAATGATGGGCAGCCTGTGGGGTCGAGGACGCTTTCTAAATCATCTGGCTTGGACCTCAGTCCTGCATCTATTAGAAATACTATGAAAGACTTGGAAGATCTTGGTTTTATTACAAGTCCCCATACTTCAGCTGGAAGAATTCCTACGCAATTAGGTTATCGACTTTTTGTTGATTCATTACTTACCGTCAAACCCTTGGACGACAATGTTGTCAATTCATTAAAAAATCAAATGAATATTGGCGACAACAAAAAGATGATCAATAATGCAGCAGATATTTTATCCACCCTGACACATTTTGCAGGCGTCGTGCTAATTCCTAAGGCTAAAAAAACAACATTTAAACATTTGGAATTTATTGGTTTGTCTGAGAAAAAAATTCTTGTCATTATCGTCACGAATGATGGCAATGTTCAAAACAGAATTGTGATGACAGAAAAAGATTACAGCCATGATGACCTTGTTGAGGCAGCCAATTATTTTAATCATAATTTCAGCGGCAATACTTTTGCGAAAGTCAAAGATACTTTAGTTGATGAATTATCTAGAATGCATGCTGATATGATAAAGCTTATGACAGCAGCGATTGAAGTGGGCAATGATGTGATTTACCCTGAGAGCGAATCTATTGTAATTACAGGCCAAAGCAATCTCATTCAATCAGAAGAGCTTGCAAAAAATATATCGAGCTTAAGAAAAATTTTTGAGATATTTGAAAAGCGTACCGCACTGATGAGGCTTCTTGATAAAAGTCAGCTTGCGGAAGGCATCCAAATTTTTATTGGAAACGAATCTGGTTATTCATCTTTGGATGAATGCAGTCTTATCACTTCCTCTTATGAAACTGATGGTGAAATTGTAGGTACGCTAGGTGTCATTGGGCCTACAAGAATGGCTTATGAAAGAGTAATTCCTATCGTCGATATCACAGCTAAACTTCTTTCTAATGCACTGAGTCAACATTAATGAATTACTTTACTGAAGAACCTAAATATCAACATGGTGATGCTCCTAAGATTGGTATCATTCTTGCAAACTTAGGCACGCCTGATTCTCTTAGCACACATGCTGTAAGAAAGTATTTACAACAATTTCTTATGGATCGAAGAGTGGTCGAGATACCTCGATTTATTTGGTGCTGGATCCTCCATTTCATCATTCTCGTATTTAGACCGGGAAGTTCAGCAAAAAAATATGCAAAAGTTTGGACCAAACAAGGCTCTCCCCTTTTGGTCAATGCAAGGAATCAAACAAAAGCATTAACTGCGAAAATTAAAAAGTTGATCGCGCAGCCGATTGAAGTTGAGTTAGGCATGTCTTACGGCAATCCCTCAATGAAAAGTGCAGTCTTAAAATTAAGAGAAAAAAATTGCACTAAAATTCTTTTACTTCCACTCTACCCACAATATGCGGCTTCATCCACTGCATCAGCCATGGACTCTCTATGGCGTGTTCTTCTTAAAACGAGAAATGTACCTGCTATAAGAACAATTAGAAATTATCACGATCATCCTCTTTATATCAACGCACTTAAATCATCAATCCTGCAATTTTGGAAAAAAAATGGAAGGCCTTCAAAGTTAGTGATGAGCTTTCATGGCATTCCAAAAAGATCTTTAATGCAAGGCGATCCATATCATTGCGAATGTTATAAAACAGCTCGCCTACTTGCTGAGGCTTTAAAGTTAAAAGAAAGCGAATATATGGTGTCTTTTCAGTCGCGTTTTGGAAGGGCTGAATGGTTAAAGCCTTATTATGCGGAAGTGATGGCTGAACTAGGTAAAAAAGGTGAAAAAAATGTGCATGTCATTTGTCCGGGCTTTTCAAGTGACTGTTTAGAAACCTTAGAAGAAATTAATATTGAAGGCAGACATATTTTCTTAAACAATGGTGGTAAAAGTTTTAGTTATATACCTGCGCTAAATGACAATCCAGATTGGATCAATGCTATGCAAGGGATAATTTTAGAGAATTTAGAAGGCTGGATTGATCATAAGTGGACAGCTAAAAAAGAAGCTCAAGATTCGGCGATCACCAAAAAAAGAGCTGCTCTGATAGAAAAAAGACAATCTTAATCATTTAAAGATAACATCTCATTATGATAATACTTACTGGTGGTGCCGGCATGATTGGAAGTGTCATTGCTTGGCATCTTAATACTATCCTAGACCGCAAAGACATCATGATTGTCGATGATATTCAACATCCAGATCAATGGAATAATTTGAGCAAAAGAAGCTATATCGACTACCTTGATAAAGATGACTTACTCCCTTGGCTTGAAAAAAAACAAGAGATCGAAGCCATCATTC
>BJGS01000023.1 GCA_014190615.1 Methylophilaceae bacterium | reverse complement strand
TAAGCTCGATGAGCTTTGCAGTATCCATGCTTGTATTCCTTGGTATTGCCTCTGTTATTGGAACGATTCTTAAGCAGAATGAACCTTACGAAAATTATATTATTAAATTCGGTCAATTTTGGTTTGATTTTTTTGAAAAAATTGGCCTCTATGATGTTTATCACAGCGTTTGGTTTCTAATAATTCTGCTTTTTTTGGTGATATCCACAACACTTTGTATTACTAAAAATACACCTATTATTCTTAAAGATTTTTTGTTGTTTAAAGACTCTTTAGAAGAAAAATCACTTTTGTCTTTTGCGCATCATCTCGTTTTAAAAAATAAAAAGAAGGTAAACCTTTCTCAAGTTATTCATTACTTAAAACAAGCGAACTTTAAAGTTAAAGAAAAATCAAAAGATAATGGGGACATCTTAATTGTTGCTAAAAAAGGAAACTATCAGCGTTTAGGCTATATTTTTACTCATTTGGGTGTGGTTGTGATCTGTTTAGGTGGCTTACTAGATGGCAATTTAATCTTTAAAGCTCAAGAGCTATTAGGCTATAAAAAAATTGAAACACTGGATATTCCAGCCTCAAAGGTTCAAGAAGTAAGTAGATTAAGCGTAGCTAATACTTCTTTTCGAGCAAATATGACGCTTGCTGAAGGATCTTCAGATAACGTAGCTTTTGTAAGAATGAAGGACGGTTATCTCGTGCAAGATTTGCCTTTTAAAATCACTTTAAAAGATTTTAGAATTAATCATTATTCAACAGGCATGCCAAAGTCATTTGAAAGTGATTTAGTTATTTCTGACCCTGAACTTTCTCAAGACATAACAAAGACAATCAGTGTCAATCACCCCTTTACTTATAAAGGTATTGCTATATATCAATCTGATTTCCAAGATGGAGGCACCAAGCTTGATATTAAATTATGGAATTTATTAAGTTCGAATACTTCACAAAAAATAAATGCAAAGATTTTTGAGAAAGTAAAATTAGATAAAGATCAGCTTACCTACGAATTTAATGACTTTAGAAAGTTTAATATCTTACATTTAAAAGAAGGTATTAAAGAGAAGCCCAGAAACGTAGGGCCTAGTGTCACTTATAAAATTAGAAACAATTCAGGCCAGGCTCGTGAGTATATTTCTTATCAGTATGCTATGCCTATCGATGAAAGATCTTTCTTTATCAGCGGCATGAGAGAGACGCCCCAGGAAGAATTCAAATATCTAAAAATACCTGCAGATCAAAAAGGTTCGATTGCGGGTTTTATGTTATTTAAAGCAGCACTCCAAAATAAAGCCCTGATCGAAGCCGTAGCGAAGAAAATGGCAAATCAATCTGTAAATTCAGATAAAAATGCTAACGTTAAAGAGTCTTTCGAAAATAGCGTTAATAAACTAATGACTCTGTTCGAGCAGGGTGGTTTTTCCAATGTTGCCCAAAACATTGATAAGAATATTCCTGCTAGTGAAAAAGAAAAAGCAGTGCAGACTTATTTAAAAATTATAGATATTGCATCAACAGAGCTTTATAAAAATCAGTTTAATCTTTCAGATAAAGAGCTTGATCAATCCAGAGTTGCATTTATTCAAGATGCTTTAAATGCTTATAGCGATATGTTTTTTTATGGGTCTCCTTATTATTTTGAACTTACCAATTATGAGCAAAAAGAGGCAAGCGGTCTGCAGCTCACTAAATCTCCTGGACAGTTTTGGGTTTATCTAGGCTCCTTAAGTTTGGTGCTTGGTATTTTTTCGATGATTTATTTGCGTGAAAGAAAATTATGGTTACTCATTAAAGCCAAAGGTGGCGCTATACTTGCATTCAGTTCCAATCGAAAGAATCCGGACTTTGAAATTGACTATAAAAAAGTCAGTCAAGACATTAAAAAAATTATTCAATAATAGGTGAGCCATGTTAACTAAATTATTTAAATCTTCAAAAACATCGTTTCAAATATTTAATGCTTTATATCTTTCCTTTTTATTAGGAGGTGCTTTCTTCGCATTAAAAACATTTCACAACTATATGGATATTTATGAAAAAGCTATTTTATTTGGCAGTGTTGGGTTTTTTAGTTGGCTAGGTTGGAACTGGAATCATTTCAAGAAGATTTTCATCTTAGTGGTTGCCGTTAGTCTTTTTGCAGTTCAACTCTATGACGGGGCGCTAGCAAACGGCGAGCATATCTTTTTATTAAAATACCTTATATCAAGTCAGTCAGCCATTATGTGGATGAATGTTTTTTTTGCTTTAGCACTTTTACTTTATTGGTTAGGGCTACTTGCAAAAAATAATTTAGTCGATGATATTGCATCTTCCTTTACATCTGTAGCAGTTTTATTTGGATTTATAGGGCTTCTCGTAAGATGGTATGAATCTTATTTGATAGGACTGGATATTGGACATATTCCGATTAGTAATTTATACGAGGTATTTATTCTATTTTGCTTAATTACATCACTTCTTTATCTATTCTACGAAGAAAGATTTAATACAAAAAAATTAGGTGCTTTTGTATTGATTGTGATAAACGCAGCTGTAGGATTTATTTTATGGTACACGTTCGACCGTCATGCAGACGGCGTTCAGCCTCTAGTACCGGCGCTTCAATCTTACTGGATGAAAATACATGTCCCTGCTAATTTTATAGGGTATGGTGCTTTTTCCTTAGCAGCAATGGTGTCTGTAGCTTACATACTTGCAGGTAAAAAAATATTAACTTCTTATTTGCCAAAGCTAGCTGTGCTTGATGACCTTATATATAAATCAATTGCAATTGGTTTTATCTTTTTTACTATTGCAACTATATTGGGCGCCATATGGGCAGGAGAAGCATGGGGCGGTTATTGGTCATGGGATCCCAAAGAAACTTGGGCTTTAATAGTCTGGCTAAACTACGCAGCGTGGCTCCATTATCGAATTGTTAAAGGATTAAGAGGTCCTGTTTTAGCTTGGTGGGCTTTAATTGGACTTGTTGTAACTACCTTTGCTTTTTTAGGTGTCAATATGTTTTTATCAGGGCTCCATTCTTACGGCCAGCTTTAATTACATGTAAAATAAGCACATAAAAATACATACTTTAAAAATGACCCAAAAAAATATAATTGAAATTGAAAATTTATCTTTTGGCTACGGAAATCGTATGCTTCACAAAGGTATCAATATGGTTTTCCCCCGAGGGAAAGTCACAGCTATTATGGGCGGAAGTGGCTGCGGTAAAACTACCATTCTTCGGCTAATCGGCGGCCAAATAAATCCTAAAGTAGGTCAAGTATCTGTAGATGGCAAGATTGTCCATAAACAAGATAGACATGGTATTTATGAATTGCGAAGAAAGATGGGTATGCTTTTTCAGCATGGCGCTCTTTTTACTGATTTATCTGTATTTGATAATGTAGCATTCCCAATCCGAGAGCACACCAAGCTTCCTGAAAGTATGATTCGTGATTTAGTGCTTATGAAATTAAACGCCGTCGGCCTTAGAGGCGCTCATAAGCTTATGTCCACAGAGTTATCAGGCGGAATGGCAAGGCGCGTAGCGCTAGCAAGAGCTATTGCTTTAGATCCAGATATTATTATGTACGATGAACCTTTTGCAGGATTAGACCCCATTTCTATGGCGGTCATTTGTGACTTAATTAGAACGCTCAATGATGCATTGGGGGCAACTTCAATCATCGTAACCCATGATGTTGAGGAGGCTTTTTCTTTTGCAGATTATATTTATTTTGTTGCAGATGGAGTTGTAGCCGCAGAGGGAACACCTAAAGAATTATCAAAATCTAAACTGCCTTTTGTGCATCAATTTGTCCATGGCGAAAAAGATGGCCCGGTTCCATTCCATTACAATGCGCCTAGCTATAAAAAAGATATTTACGAGTCAGTTTAATTTATGAATCCTATTTTTAAAATTTTAAGTAATTTAGGTGATCAAGTTACCTCACGGATTTGGCGCCTAGGCTCTGCTGCACGTTTGTTTTTATTAACATTAATGTATTCGGGCGAAAGCTTTAAGCGTATTCATTTAACGATTCGCGAAATTTATTTCACCGGCGTAATGTCTTTCATTATTATTGTCGTGTCTGCTTTCTTTGTAGGCATGGTTTTAGGTTTACAAGGCTACTACACGCTCCAAAAATATGGCTCTTCAGAGTCTATAGGCGTATTGGTTGCACTTGCGCTATTAAGAGAACTTGGCCCAGTAGTTACAGCCCTGCTATTTGCAGGAAGAGCAGGCACAGCAATTACAGCTGAGATTGGCTTAATGAAAGCGACAGAACAATTATCGGCGATGGAGATGATGGCTGTGAGCCCCATTGCCAGAATCATTGGCCCTAGATTTTGGGCCGGCGTCATTTCAATGCCCATATTAGCCTCTATTTTCTCAATGGTAGGCGTACTGGGCGGCTATTTAGTTGCAGTTCCAATCATTGGCGTAGATCATGGCGCATTTTGGTCACAAATGAATGTGAATGTTGATTTTAGGTTTGATGTTGTCAATGGACTCATTAAAAGTTTTGTATTTGGAGTGGCTTGTACGATTATTGCTCTTTACGAAGGCTACGATGCACCGCCAACGGCAGAAGGCGTAAGTCGGGCCACGACAAGAACTGTAGTGACCTCGTCATTAACTGTTTTAGGATTAGATTTTATTTTAACTTCGTTTATGATTGCGCATTAATAAAGGACTGGAGCACTTATGGATAAAACAACATTAGATATTTGGGTAGGTTTATTTGTAGCCATTGGAATTGCAGCGCTCATGGGGCTAGCTATGAAAGTAGGCAACCTCACAAGTAATACATTAGGCGACACATATATGGTGACAGCAAATTATGAAAATATTGGCGGCCTTAAACCTAGAGCCCCAGTTAAAAGTTCTGGCGTTGTTGTTGGCCGTATTGATAATATTAAATTTGATACAAAAGCTTATCAAGCAGTTGTGACTTTAAAGATAGACAAAAGATACCCTTTCCCCAAAGACACTTTTGCAAATATTTATACTTCAGGCTTATTGGGGGAACAATATATTAGCTTGGAGGCAGGGGGTGACGATCAATTTTTAAAAGAAGGCGACCGTATTTCTAAGACCCAAGACGCAGTTGTATTAGAAAAACTTATCAGTCAGTTCTTGTATAATAAAGCTACTGAAGAACCTAAAAAATAATTAAAATTTAAAAGGAATTTAAGAGCTATGAAAAAGTTTTTATTAGTGATTTTAAGTTTACTACTGTCAATGAGCTTATTTGCTGCAGAGGCGCCAGATGCATTTGTTAAAAAAACTGCGGATGAAGTTTTTGAACTTTTAAAAACGGATAAAGATCTTAAGGCGGGTAACAAAGAAAGAGCCTATAAAGTTACTGAGGAAAAAATACTGCCTTATTTCGATTTTGATCGAATATCTAAACTTGTTTTAGGCAAAGCCTATCCAGCAGCATCGAAAGAAGAGCAAGAAAGTTTTAAAAAAGAGTTTAGAACAATGCTTGTTAAAACCTATGGCAGCGCATTATTAAAATTTAAAGATCAAACACTAAGTTATAAGCCAGCTCGATATTCACCCACAGATGAAGAAGTTCTAGTGAAAACAGAAATTTTACAGCCGGGTGCCCCACCTCTACCGATTGATTACATGCTTGAAAAAGATGGTAATTCTTGGAAAGTTTTTGATATTATTATTGAGGGCGTAAGTTTAGTGACAAATTACCGTGGCCAATTTGGTAATGAAATTAGACAAAATGGCATGACTTCTCTCATTACAAAACTTGCTGAAAAGAATGCTAACTTCGAGAGGACAGCATCTAATAAATGATCGTTTTTGATAAAAATCAATGGCAGTTAAGCGGTGATCTCACTATTGAAAAAATACCAGGCATCATTGACCTAATTACCAAACAAAAAGCAGAGAAAAAAACAACAATTGATTTTTCAAAAGTAACTGCAATAGACACCTCAACATTGAGTTTAATTTTTGAATTACAACGCCAAGCTAAGAAAACTCAATCACATTTTATTTTTAAGAACCTACCCAAAAATTTAAATAGTCTTGCAAAGTTATATGGAGTGGAAGACCTTGTATCTTCCCTCCATTAATTTCTCATTATTAATCTCACTCTAAAGAACTTACCGAATTCATTGCAATGAAAAAAGCTATTGTATTTAATAAAGTAAAAAAGAATTTTGGTAAATTAGAAGCATTAAAAGGGATTGATTTAACAATCGATGAGGGAGAGTTTTTCGCCCTCCTTGGCCCTAACGGTGCTGGCAAATCAACACTTATTAATATTCTCGCAGGCCTTATGAAGTCAACCTCTGGCTCAGTTAAAGTCATGGGTCACGATGTGACTAGTGATTACCAAAATGCAAGAAGGTCACTTGGCATTGTGCCTCAGGAATTAGTATTTGACCCTTTTTTTAATGTTCGAGAAATGCTCAGATTCCAAGCCGGTTATTTTGGTAAAGGTCGCGAAAATGATGACTGGATTGATGAGGTCATTGAAGGTCTTGATCTTCAAGATAAGGCCAATACAAACATGAGAATGCTTTCAGGCGGCATGAAAAGACGAGCATTAATTGCTCAAGCACTTGTCCATAAACCTCCAGTAATTGTTCTAGATGAGCCTACAGCAGGTGTAGATGTGGAGCTTAGAAAAAAATTATGGCAATTCATTAAAAAGCTTAATCAAAAAGGCCATACCATTGTATTAACGACGCATTATTTGGAAGAAGCTGAGACGTTGTGTAGTCGCGTAGCCATGATGGATCAAGGTAAAGTGGTTGCATTAGATAAAACAAGAAATTTATTAAAACGTTTTTCAGCAAAGAATTTAAATTTACGCTTAGACTTAAAAGGTAAAAAGATCCCAGCAAGTATTCAAAGACTTATACAAAAGACCGATCAAAATTTTATAACTTTTTTACTTAAGGAAATTGTAGAGGTCGAATTTATTATAGGTGAATTAAAAAAATCTAAAATTGCAATTTTAGATATGGAGCTTACCAATTCTGATTTAGAGAATGTCTTCCTTAAACTTACAGGAAGTAAAAAATAATGAATTTTAAAGATGAATTTTTAGGGACATGGACACTTCTTAAAAAAGAGCTACTTCGATTTTGGCGCGTGGTCTTTCAGACCGTTGCAGCCCCTGTTATAACGGCGGTGCTTTACCTTCTTATTTTTTCACACGTATTAGCAAATCATGTAAAAGTTTATGATAATGTAAATTACACAGCCTTTCTTATTCCAGGATTGATTATGATGTCATTGTTGCAAAATGCATTTGCAAATAGCTCATCGAGTCTCATTCAGTCGAAAGTAATGGGTAATATTGTATTTATTTTATTAACGCCTATTACCTATTTGCAGTTTTTTATAGCCTTTTTAATAGCTTCAATTGTCCGCGGTGTTTTTGTAGGTACTTGTATTTATTTATTTGCCCTTTTATTTGTAGATTTGCCTATGCTGCACCCATGGATTATTTTTGGATTTGCAATGATTGGCGGTGGATTGTTAGGTACTTTTGGTATTATTGCAGGTATATGGTCTAACCGATTTGATCAAATGGCAGCGTTCCAAAATTTTGTCATCATGCCATTGTCTTTTTTATCTGGCGTATTTTATTCGATTCATTCTCTGCCACCTTTTTGGCAGAAGTTATCTCAGCTCAATCCTTTCTTTTATATGATCGATGGGTTTAGATATGGTTTTTTTGGTCAATCCGATGTTGCTCCATTATTAAGTCTTTCAATCGTAGCCGCATTTTTTATTGTGTTAGCTTCCATTACCTTAGGGATGCTAAAATCCGGCTATAAATTACGAGGTTAAAAGATGACTGCAGACGATATTAAGCAATCGATTGTTGAAAAACTCAAATGTGAGTTCGTTAATATTTTAGGTGAAGATGGTGCTCATTTTGAAGGCACTATTGTCAGTGAGTTATTTGAGGGATTAAATCGCGTGAAACAACATCAGATGGTATTTGGTACATTAGGCGATAAGATGAAAAGTGAAATTCATGCTTTATCAATGAAAACTTATACGCCAAGTGAATGGAAACAATTAAAAAACTAATATTGAGGAGTCATATATGAGTGCGCAAGAAAAGATTCAAAAAACGATTAATGAACATAATGTAGTTCTGTACATGAAAGGAAACCCTAAATTTCCTCAGTGCGGATTTTCAAGCTTAGCCACCCAAATTTTAGAAGCATGTGATACCGATTTTTATACATTTGATGTTTTACAAGATGCAGAAGTACGAGAAGGTATTAAGGTATTTGCTAATTGGCCTACTATACCGCAACTTTATATTCATGGAGAATTTGTTGGTGGCGCTGATATTATGAAAGAGATGTATGAAAATGGAGAATTAGTAAAGCTATTAAAGGCCAATTCATAACTTGGATAAATTAGTTATTCAAGGGCAATCACCTCTTCACGGCGAGCTTGAAATATCAGGCGCTAAAAATGCAGCTTTACCCATACTAATTGCCTCTCTCCTCACGGAAGAAAAGCTATCATTAACCCATGTGCCTTATCTGCAAGATGTAATTACTACAAAGTCATTATTAAAGTATATGGGCGTAGATATACAAACTGCAAATAACTCAATCCAATTAACTGCAAAAGATATTCTTAATAAAAATGCCCCTTATGAGCGCGTAAAAACAATGCGTGCTTCTATTCTTGTTCTAGGCCCCTTGCTTGCAAGATTTGGTGAGGCTCGAGTTTCACTGCCAGGAGGTTGTGCTATTGGATCTAGACCTGTGGATATCCATATTAAAGGTCTTCAGGCTATGGGCGCAAAAATAGATATTCACGGAGGTTATATTGAAGCCTCTACTAAGTATTTACCTAAATCGAGATTACAAGGCGCTAAATTTTATATGGATATTGTGACCGTAACAGGCACAGAGAATTTAATGATGGCAGCTTCATTAGCAGAAGGAATAACGATCTTAGAAAATGCAGCTAAAGAGCCTGAGGTTGTCGATCTTGGTGAATGCTTAAATAAAATGGGTGCAAAGATTCAGGGTTTAGGGACCGATATCATCACCATCGAAGGTGTTGATTCGCTTCATGCAGCAAATCATGATGTGATATTTGATAGAATTGAAGCCGGCACATACTTAGCAGCCGTTGCGATGACAGGTGGTGACGTACTTTTAAAAAATGTGCAGATCAAATGTTTAGATGCCATCACCCAAAAATTGATGGAAACTGGCGTTAAAATTGAATCACATGAAAATTCAATTCGCATTCGAAGTGATGGAAAGCTAAAAGCGGTTAGTTTAAGAACTGCGCCTTATCCAGCATTTCCAACTGATATGCAAGCACAAATGATGGCACTGAATACAATTGCAGAAGGTGTTTCCGAAATTACTGAAACTATATTTGAGAATCGTTTTATGCATGTGCAAGAGCTGATTCGCATGGGTGCACAAATTGATATTAGAGGAAATACTGCAATCATTAGGGGTAAAGAATACCTAGAGGGGGCATCTGTGATGGCAACAGATTTAAGAGCTTCTGCAAGTCTAGTTATTGCAAGTTTGGCAGCAAGAGGACAAACTACGATTGAGCGTATTTATCATCTTGATCGTGGGTATGAAAAATTAGAAGATAAATTAAATCAATTGGGCGCCAACATTAAACGGATTCATTAAGATGAAAATTACAATCGCTTTATCTAAAGGAAGAATATTCGAACAAACCATCCCTCTTTTAGAGAAGATTGGGATTACATGTAATGAAGATCCTGAAACATCAAGAAAGCTCATCTTAGATACCAATCAAAAAGATATAAAACTGATTATTGTGAGAGCTACCGATGTACCTACTTATGTTGAATATGGTGCAGCCGATATTGGCATTACAGGTAAAGACATTTTAGATGAATATATGGGCGAAGGACTTTATCAACCTATCGATCTAAATATCGGTCGTTGCAAAATGATGGTAGCAGCTAAACAAGATTTTGATTATGCGGCAGCGATTCAAAAAGGTATTCGATTAAAAGTAGCAACAAAATATGTAAAAGTTGCTAAAGAGCATTTTGCGAAAAAGGGTATGCATATCGATTTAATTAAATTATACGGATCAATGGAATTAGCGCCTCTAGTTGGACTTGCAGATGTGATTGTAGATTTGGTTAGCACAGGCAAAACACTAAAAGCAAATAATCTTGTTGCAGTTGAAGATATTTGTGATATCAGCTCACGATTAATTATTAACCAAGCATCTTTAAAACTAAAAAGAGAACTCTTACAACCTATTCTTAGTCAATTTGAAAAAGCACTCAAAGCATAATAACTTCTATGATTCAAATTAAAAAATTAAATACTGAAGATAAGAACTTTAAAGACCAATTAAGTCAGCTCATTTTTTTTGAGGCCGAGGAAAATACTCAAATTGAAAAAACTGTTGCAGAGATTTTAAGTGATGTGAAAAAAAGAGGTGATCAAGCTGTAATTGAATATACAAAAAAATTTGATCATGTGGAATTTTCGCGCATGGAAGAGCTTGAGATCTCCAAAGAAGAATTAAATTTAGCCTTAGAGAATTTACCAAAACCCTCGAGACAAGCATTAGAAGAAGCTGCCAAGAGAGTTTTTGATTATCATAACAAACAATTAATAAGCTCGTGGAGCTATACGGAAGAAGATAAAACATTACTTGGTCAAAAAGTAACTTCTTTAGACCGCGTAGGCCTTTATGTGCCTGGCGGAAAAGCTGCCTACCCTTCCTCGGTACTAATGAATGCAATACCAGCAAAAGTTGCTGGAGTCGAAGAGATTATTATGGTCGTTCCATCACCACGCGGAGAAAGAAACCAATTGGTTTTAGCAGCAGCAGCGCTTGTAAAAGTTGACCGTGTATTTGCAATTGGAGGTGCGCAGGCTATAGCGGCCCTTGCTTATGGAACCAAAACAATCCCTCAGGTTGATAAAATTGTAGGCCCTGGTAATGCTTACGTTGCAGAGGCCAAAAGAAGGGTATTTGGCATAGTGGGGATTGATATGGTAGCAGGACCATCTGAAATACTTATTATTGCAGATGACAAATCTAATCCAGATTGGATCGCGATGGATTTATTTTCCCAAGCTGAACATGATGAACTTGCACAATCCATTTTAATTAGCCCAAGTGAAAAATTTCTCAATCAAGTTCAAGAAAGTATTAACAAACTGATTGATGACATGCCGAGAAAAAAGATCATTGAAACTTCTTTAGTGAATAGAGGTGCAATGATTAAAGTTAAAACATTAGAAGAGGCGGCAGAAATCTCAAATTTTATTTCGCCAGAACATTTAGAGCTTTCAGTAGATGATCCTGATGAGCTTGTTAAAAGTATCAAACATGCAGGCGCTATTTTCATGGGAAGAAATACCTGTGAAGCAGTGGGTGACTATTGTGCTGGACCGAATCATGTATTGCCTACATCAAGAACAGCAAGATTTTCATCTCCACTTGGCGTATATGATTTTCAAAAACGTTCTAGTTTAATTAAGCTATCTAATCAGGGCGCTAGTAAACTTGGAAAAATTGCTTCAGTGTTAGCTCATGGGGAAGGTCTCCAAGCCCATGCAAAATCAGCGGAATATCGTATAGATAATGAGTAAATTCTGGAGCAAGGTCGTTCATAACTTGACGCCCTACATTCCTGGCGAACAACCTAAACTTAATAATTTAATTAAGTTAAACACCAACGAAAATCCTTATGGACCGAGCCCAAAAGTCCTTGCTGCCATTAATCAATCTACAGATGATACTTTAAGGCTATACCCAGATCCAAGTTCAGAAGCGCTGAAAAAAACAATAGCCGATTATTTTAAAGTAAATACACATAATATTTTTTTAGGAAATGGTTCAGATGAAGTTCTAGCTATTGCTTTTCAAGCGCTCTTAAAACATAACTCACCTATTTTATTCCCTGACATTACCTATAGCTTTTATCCTGTGTATTGCAAGCTATATGAAATTGACTTCAAAGTGCTACCCCTTAATGATCTTTTCGAAATTGAATTAGATGACTATTTAATGCCCAATGGAGGCGTTATTTTCCCGAATCCCAATGCACCAACTGGCGTCTCCTTAACGCTAGACCAAATCGAGACATTTCTTAAAAAGAATAGTGATTCTGTGGTGATTGTAGATGAGGCTTATGTTGATTTTGGGACAGAATCAGTAGTTTGCCTTACAGAAAAATATAATAATTTATTGGTTACCCATTCATTTTCTAAATCAAGATCTTTAGCGGGGCTTAGACTTGGCTATGCTATAGGGCATAAAGATCTTATTGAAGCTTTAGTTAGGGTTAAAGATAGCTTTAATTCTTATCCAATAGACAGATTAGGATTGATTGCAGGGGTTGAATCTTTTAAAGACGATTTATATTTTAAAAGTACTTGTAAAAAAGTTATTGATACCAAAATAAAATTTACAGAAGATTTGAAAAGCCTTGGCTTTTCAGTATTACCTTCTGGCGCTAATTTTGTATTTGCTAAACATATTTCTATTGATGGAAAAATAATCGTGAGCCATTTAAGAGAACATGGAATTGTTGTAAGGCGCTTTGATAATCCAGAACGAATTTCTCCTTATGTCCGATTTACCATTGGTTCAAATGAGGAAATAGATACATTACTGAAAACCTTAAAACTTATACTAAGCGTATGAAATAATTGATGTTAATTACATTTTTAATAGGTTAAAATGCGGTATCAATCCTTAAGAATATGGCTATGAAGAGATCAGGAAACATTTCAAGAAAAACACATGAAACTCAAATTGAAGTGAGTATCGATTTGGATGGTAAAGGTACATCTAAATTAAATACTGGCATTGGTTTTCTAGATCATATGTTAGATCAAATTGCTCGTCATGGCATGATAGATCTTACAGTTGAAGCTAAAGGTGATTTACACATCGATGCGCATCACACTGTAGAAGATATTGGTATTGTCATGGGCCAGGCTTTCAATAAAGCCATTGGAGATAAAAAAGGTATTAAAAGATACGGCCATGCCTACGTCCCTCTTGATGAGGCTTTGTCTAGAGTAGTTCTTGATATCTCTGGTAGACCAGGGCTTGAATTTAACGTTGAATTTAAAAGAGCAGCAATTGGCGAATTTGATGTAGACCTTGTACATGAATTTTTCCAAGGATTTGTAAATCATGCAAATATCACAATGCACATTGACAATCTCAAAGGTGATAATTCACATCATCAAGCAGAAACTATTTTTAAAGCTTTCGGTAGAGCATTAAGAATGGCTATTGATATTGACCCTAATTTGCTAGGCATTACTCCATCAACTAAAGGTAGTTTATAAATCTTTCTTCATTAAAGTAATAATGATTGCAATCATTGATTATGGAATGGGTAATTTAAAGTCAGTATTTAATGCCTTTAAACTTGCCGCACCTGAAGCTGATATCAAAGTCACAAGTAATCCCACCGATATTAAAAATGCACGTCACGTTGTTTTTCCAGGTCAAGGAGCTATGCCTGATTGCATCAGAGAACTCGACCAGAGAAACTTAAGGGCATCAGTTATCGGTGCCGCTGAGACAAAACCGTTTTTAGGAATATGCATTGGCTTGCAAATGTTATTTGATAAAAGTGAAGAAGGTAATGTAGCTGGTTTAGGATTGTTGAATGGCACAGTAAAACGCTTCAATAATCAAAATACAAAAGATGAGAATGGGCATAAATTAAAAATTCCTCATATGGGATGGAATGAAGTGTCGCAGACAAATCATCACCCTCTCTGGCGTAATATTAATAATCATGATCGGTTTTATTTTGTTCATAGCTATTATTTAGAATCCAAAGATGAAAATATTGTTTCAGCTGAAACTTTATATTCACAAAAATTTTGTTGTGCTGTCGCTAAAGATAATATTTTTGCAGTGCAGTTTCATCCAGAAAAAAGTTCATCTGCAGGCTTGCAGCTTATTAAAAACTTCGTTCAATGGTCAGTATAGGTTTTTAGTTTATGTTAATCATTCCAGCAATTGATTTAAAAGATGGTAAGTGCGTTAGGCTTAAACAAGGTCTGATGGAAGAATCAACAATATTTTCAGAAAACCCCGGCGAAGTTGCAAAGCAATGGACAGATTTAGGTGCCAGAAGATTACACTTGGTTGACTTGAATGGCGCTTTTGCAGGTAAACCAGTGAATGAATCTGCGATTAAGTCGATTGTAAAAGAAGTTAATGGCGAAATTCCAATCCAGTTAGGTGGCGGAATTCGTAATCTCGATACAGTTGAAAAATATCTTAATAATGGCGTAGATTTCATCATCATAGGTACGGCCGCCGTTAAAAATCCTGGCTTCCTTCATGAGGCTTGCTATGCATTTCCTGGGCAAATTATTGTAGGGTTAGATGCTAAAGAAGGAGAAGTTGCAATAGACGGTTGGGCTAAATTAACGGGACACAATGTGATTGAACTTGCAAAAAAATTTGAGGGCTATGGCGTGGAAGCTATCATTTATACGGATATAGGACGCGATGGTATGTTAAATGGATTGAATATTGAAGCCACTGAAAAGTTAGCCGAAGCGCTTACCATTCCTGTCATTGCAAGCGGTGGAGTCACTAATTTAGAAGATATTAAAAATTTATGTTCAATTGCATATGCAGGCGTAAGTGGAGCAATTACAGGCAGAGCAATTTACGAGGGGACGCTAGATTTTAAAGCGGCACAAATACTCGCAGATGAGCTTATCAAATAAATGTCACTGGCCAAGAGAATTATTCCTTGTCTAGATGTCACTGATGGCAGGGTTGTTAAAGGTATTAATTTTTTAGATTTAAAAGATGCAGGTGACCCTGTAGAGATTGCAAAAAAATATAACGAACAAGGTGCTGATGAATTAGCATTTTTAGATATCACAGCAAGCTCAGATAACCGAGGCCTGATTCTTCATATCATTGAAAGCGTTGCAAAAGAAGTGTTTATTCCTCTGACTGTTGGAGGTGGTGTGAGAACTCCTGAAGATGTGAGAAACCTTCTTAATGCTGGCGCTGATAAAGTTAGTATTAATACTTCAGCCATCGTCAATCCAGATATTGTTTATCAAACCTCATCTAGATTCGGCTCACAATGTATTGTTGTGGCAATTGACGCGAAACTAACTGTGGCAGGCGACAAATCTTTTTGGCAAGTATTTACCCATGGAGGAAGAAATGCTACTGGACTCGACGCGATTGAATGGGCAGAAAAAATGGCTGCATTAGGTGCAGGTGAATTATTGATTACGAGTATGGATCGAGACGGCACAAAAAAAGGGTTTGACCTCGAATTGATTAAGGCAATATCTGATAAAGTGGATGTGCCGATCATTGCCTCTGGGGGAGTTGGTGATCTTCAGCATCTTGTAGACGGTGTAAAAATAGGCGGTGCGGATGCGGTGCTAGCTGCAAGTATATTTCACTTCGGAGAATATACAATTAATGAAGCAAAAACATTTATGAAATCGAACTATATAGAGATTCGTCAATGAGCTGGATACATTCAATCAAATGGGATAACGATGGTCTTGTGCCAGTGATTGCTCAAGATTTCAAAACAAATAAAGTGCTTATGTTTGCTTGGATGAACCAAGAAGCTTTAGAACTCACACAACAAAATAAAAAAGCATTTTATTGGTCAAGATCAAGACAAAAGATTTGGGAAAAGGGTGAGGAATCCGGACATCATCAGAATGTGCATGAGATAAGACTTGATTGTGATGGCGATGTGATTTTGCTAAAAATTGAGCAAGTTGAAAATATTGCGTGCCATACAGGACGCGAAACTTGTTTTTACAAAAAATTAGACGACAAAGATCTATGGATTGTTGATCATGATGTCACGAAAGATCCAAAAGATATTTATAAAAAATGAATGAAGTGAATACAATTTTAAAAAAACTTACCGAAACGCTAGAGGCAAGAAAAAAAGATGATCCTACAAAATCATATACAGCCTCTTTATATCGTGATGGACTAGAGGCTATTTTAAAAAAGGTAAATGAAGAGGCTTTTGAAGCTATTATCGCAGCGCGCAAAGGAGACAATAAAGAGCTCGTTCATGAAGTAGCTGATCTTTGGTTTCATACGTTAGTACTCTTGGCACATAAAAATTTAAGTGTGGAAGATGTTTTAACAGAGCTTTCAAGAAGAGAAGGTATGTCAGGTATTGAAGAAAAACAAAGCCGTGTGCCAAAGGTGAAATAATATGTCATGCATTTTTTGTAAAATTGTTAACGGCTCTATTCCCAGTAAAAAAATATTTGAGAATGATGAATTAATTGCTTTTCATGATATCCATCCTATAGATAAAATTCATTTTCTAATTACACCTAAAAAACATATTGAAAATTTGATAGCTTGCAGTGAGGCTGACAAAGAAACATTATCTAATATGCTTTTATT